>JAUPLV010000037.1 GCA_030836725.1 Pseudomonadota bacterium
AAAGGAACGCCGCGAGGTCAGCGAAGGCATGCAGGCCCGTCTGCTGGCCATCCTTGAGAAAACGAGCGATTACGTCGCCATGGCCGACCCCGCGGGAAGCATGCTCTATCTGAATCCGGCGGGACGGTCCCTGCTGGGCCTGGCGCCGGGGGATGACATCTCGCGGATGCGGCTGTGTGAGCACAGCGACAAAGAGGTGGCGGACAGGATATGGAACGAAGCCATCCCGTCTGCGATCCGAAGCGGCCTGTGGACAGGAGAATCGCGGTTGCGTGACGGAGGCGGGCGTGAAATCCATGCTTCGCAAGTGATCATTGCGCACCGCGGCGGGGATGGTCAGGTGGAGAGTCTCTCCACCATACTCAGAAATACCACCGAGCAGGTTCAGGCAGCACAGGCCCTGCGTGAATCCCGCGATGAGCTTCGCCGTCTCTCCGGTTTGCTGGTGACGATTCAGGAGGATGAGCGGCGGCGAATTTCACTGGATCTTCATGACGGGCTGGGACAGTCCCTGAGCCTGATCAAGCTCTCGCTGGAAACTGCCGCAAGGCTTCTGGCCGCGGGCGCGACCGACGAAGCAAGTGAATCACTTCGACAACTGATCCCCCGTGTCAAGGAAGCGCTGGTCGAGGTGCGCCGGGTTTCCACCGAATTGCGGCCCTCGATACTCGACGACCTGGGCATTCTGCCCACCCTGTCATGGTTCTTCCGCGAGTTAGAAACGGCTTGCAGCGAGATCGCTGTCGAGAAATCGTTCAACCTTGACGAGCATGAAGTGCCGGTGCGGCTGCAGATCGTCCTTTATCGCATTCTTCAGGAAGCTTTCAACAACATCGTCAAGCATGCTGGGGCCAGCAGGGTGACGGTCAGTCTCGATCGTATCGACCAGGCGCTGATCTTGCGGATCGAGGACAACGGCTGCGGGTTCGACACGGACAGCATCCGCTACGTCGAAGGTCAGGGCCGGGGCCTGGGGCTGCTTAGCATGAAGGAGCGGGCATCGTTTTCAGGCGGAAACTACCACCTTGCGTCCACTCCAGGACAAGGAACCCGCATCGAAGTGTCGTGGCCTTGCGGCTAGTCCCGCTGATAAGTTCTTCCCAAATCGGCCTGAATGGGCGCATCCGCCCGGGTGGCTGCAAGCCATCCCCGCTACACCATTCACCTACCCGAAAAATACTGCATACCTCGTATGAATGAATACGGTGATTCCCTCAGAGCCAGCCTGCATCTGTAGCACTAAGGTTAGATCAACGCCAGTGAGGTGTTTATCGGTGGTGGACTGCTGGAGGAATGGAAATGCAGAAAACAGGGTATGGCAAAAGGCCTTCATCTACAGGACGAAGCAAGCGGGGTTTTACCCTGCTCGAATTACTGGTGGTCATGGTGATCATCGGGCTGCTGGCCGGCTACGTGGGGCCGAAATATTTTTCCCAGATCGGCAAGTCGGAAATCAAGGCGGCACGCGCCCAGATCGACGCGCTGGGCAAGGCGCTGGATCAGTATCGGCTGGATGTCGGGACGTATCCGAGTACCGAGCAGGGGCTGTCAACCCTGGTGGTCCGTCCGCCAAACGAGTCCAGATGGGATGGACCCTACTTGCAGAAGGATGCACCTGACGACCCGTGGGGCAACCCTTACGTTTTCGTCATGCCCGGAGAGCATGGCGAGTATGACCTGGTTTCGTTCGGCAAGGACGGCATGCCCGGAGGCGACGGTGAGGCGGGCGATATCACCAACTGGTAGCGGGACAGGGTGCCCACGCGATCAGGCGATGGGTGATCGGGTAGTTTGATCCGGAGAGACGGCTATGCGCTATGAGGTCAAGGCACTTCGCGGGGAAGGAAACCCGACGGCATTGATGCTGGATGCCGCGGATGCCGGCGATGCCGCAAGCCAGGCGCTGGCCCTGGGTTACACGGTGATCGCGATCAAGGCGAAAGCCCTCTGGCCGGCATGGCGCTGGCAACCCAGGGGCCACTTTCCCCTGGTGCTGTTCAGCCAGGAACTGTTGGCGCTGCTGCAAGCCGGACTGACCCTGGTGGAAGCGCTCGAAACCCTCAATGAAAAGGAACAGCGTCCCGAAGTCAAACACGCTCTGATGCGGATCATCGCCAGCCTCTACGAGGGGCATGCCTTTTCCACAGCGCTGCAGCATTCGCCGGCCAATTTTCCGCGGCTCTACGTGGCGACCGTTCGCGCCAGCGAAAAAACCGGCGACTTGCCCGAAGCGCTTTCGCGTTACATCTCGTATCAGTCGCAGATGGATGCCGTCAAACGGCAGGTGGTCAGCGCCTCGATTTATCCGATCCTGCTGAGCGTTGTCGGCGGCCTGGTGACGCTGTTCCTGATGGTGTATGTGGTGCCGCGCTTTAGCCGCATCTATGCCGATATCGGCAGCGACCTGCCGCTGATGTCGCGACTTCTGATGCGCTGGGGTCAATTGCTCGAATCCCACGGCGCGTCGATTCTGACCGGAACTTTGCTGGCGATTGGGGGTGCGATTTATATCGCGACCCGTCCGGAAAGCCGGCAATGGCTCCTGCGCATGCTGTGGCGGCTGCCCGGCATCGGCAACCGGCTGCATGTGTATCAACTCGCCCGCTTCTACCGCTCGCTGGGCATGCTGCTGCGCGGCGGCATGCCGCTCGTGCCTTCCCTGACGATGGTGTCCGACCTGCTTGAATCCGGGCTGCGCGGCCAGTTGATACGGGCATCGGCCTCCATACGCGAAGGACATCCGATGTCCGTGGCGATGGAACAATATGGGCTGACTACGCCGGTGGCGCTACGCATGCTGCGCGTGGGCGAGCGGACCGGGCTGATGGGCGAGATGATGGAGCGCATCGCGGCCTTCCATGAAGAAGAGACCGCACGCTGGGTGGAGCGCTTCACCAAACTGTTCGAACCGCTGCTGATGGCGGTCATCGGCCTGGTCATCGGCCTGATCGTGGTGCTGATGTATTTCCCGATTTTCGAGCTGGCGGGGAGCATCCAGTGAACATGGCCGAGCCCATCGTCTCCCGCGGCGGACCTTGCTTCACCCCGGAACAGGTGCAGGCGGCGCGCATCGTTGCCCAGGCGGCTCGGCGGCGCATGGTCGACGTGCTGGAGGAACAGTCCGGTTTGGGCGCGTGGGCATTCACCGATGCACTGGGAGCGATGCTGCATTACCCGATCTTGACGATGGAAAACCTCCACCGGATGAAGCCGGCATTCGACGCGCTGCCTTTCGCCGAAGCGATGGAGAAGGAGTGCCTGGCGCTGCGGGAGGAGTCTGGCCGGCTGATTCTGGTCATGGGGGACCCCTTCGACGTGGGCTTGCAGGCATGGGCCGAGCAGCGCATCGTCGCGCCTTTTGCCTGGCACGTCGCCCACCCATCCGATGTGGCGGCTTATCTTGCGCGGCACGAGGAGACGCTGTGCGCGATGGACAGTCTGGTGCAGGCCGAGGGCAAGACCGCCACGACAGGCAGCGAAGTCGAGTCTCTCTCATTCAAGACCATCAGTGAGGGCACCAGCCCGGTGGTCAAGCTGGTGCATTCGACGCTGTACGATGCGCTGAAAGCCTCGGCCAGCGACATCCATCTGGAAACAGGTCCCGCCGGCCTCGTCGTCAAGTATCGCATCGACGGGGTGATGACTCCGGTCGGTTCGATGGCCGGGATCGATCTGGCGGAGCAGGTGATTTCGCGCATCAAGATCATGTCGGAACTGGACATCGCCGAGCGCCGGGTGCCGCAGGACGGCCGTTTCAAGGTGTCGGTTCACGGGCACGAGGTGGATTTCCGGGTGTCCGTGATGCCAAGCATCTTCGGTGAGGATGCGGTGCTGCGCATCCTCGACAAGCAGACGCTTTCCGATCAGATCAAGGGGCTGCGCCTCAGCTATCTTGGACTCGACGACCATAGCATCTCCCTGCTGCGCCGGCTGTCCAGCGAGCCCTACGGCATGCTGCTGGTGACCGGGCCGACCGGATCGGGCAAGACCACTACCCTGTATGCCGCGATCACCGAAATCAACCATGGCCAGGACAAGATCATCACCATCGAGGATCCGGTCGAATACCAGCTTCCCGGAGTGCTGCAGATTCCGGTGAACGAGAAGAAGGGCCTCACCTTCGCCCGCGGCCTGCGCTCCATCCTGCGCCACGACCCCGACAAGATCATGGTCGGGGAAATCCGCGATCCGGAGACCGCGCAGATCGCGGTGCAGTCGGCGCTGACCGGACACTTGGTGTTCACCACGGTGCATGCCAACAACGCGTTCGACGTGATCGGCCGTTTCATCCACATGGGCGTCGATCCCTACAGTTTCGTGTCCGCCATGAATGGCATCATGGCGCAACGCCTGGTGCGGGTCAGCTGCCCCCACTGCGCTGTCGACATCCAGCCCGATCCGGGGCTGCTGGCCGATTCCGGCATCACCCCGCAGCAAGCCGCCGGCATGGCCTTCCGTGCAGGGCGCGGCTGCGGCCAATGCCGTGGCACCGGCTTCAAGGGACGTCGCGCCATCGGCGAGATCCTCTATCTGAACGAAGAAATCCGTGAACTCATTATCGCGCGCCAGCCGGCCCGCCTCATTCGCGAGGCCGCCCGGCGTAACGGCACGCGTTTCCTGCGCGAAATCGCGCTGGACATGGTCCGCACGGGAGAAACCACCTTGCAGGAGATCAATCGTGTCACCGTGGCTGCGTAACACGCTGCAAATCGAACTTGCGCCCGATCAGGTGAACCTGGTTCACAGCGAGTGGAAGCTGACGCTGCGGGGCGGGCGCGCCTCGATGACGAATCGGCGGTTTCCCGCTGTTGCCGGCGATGAATCCAGTTCGTCGCCCTGGAAAGGGGCGCTGCGGGCGCTGGAAAAAGCGCTGCCGACCCATGCAGGACACCCGGCGCATGTCCGCGTGATCCTGTCCAGCCGCCTGGTGCGTCATGTACGGGTTCCCTGGAGCGATGCCCTGAGTGACGCTGATGAAGAAACGGCCTTCGCTCGCCATTGTTTCGACAAGGTATACGGTGAAGCGGCCGCGCAATGGGAGCTGCGCCTGAGTCCGGACAGGGACGGGGCGCCGATGCTGGCCAGTGCGGTGGATGCGGGCCTGCTGTGCGCACTTCGCGATGCGTTTGACGCGGCCGGGGTGAGACTGGACTCGATCCAGCCCAATCTGATGGCGGTATATAACGATTACCGGCGTGCTTTGCGGAATCGGAACGCCTGGCTGGCGCTGGTGGAACCGGGCAACCTGGTTCTCGCGTTGCGGCATCAGGGGAACTGGGTGCGGATTCGCAGCCAGAGGATCGATTCCGGCTGGCGCGATGAACTGAAACTGATTCTGGAACGGGAGGCGTATCTGACCGACCCTGCCGTGGCGGCCCGGGACGTGTTTGTTTGGGCTTCCGGCAGGGGCGACATCAGGCTGCCTGAAGATGCGCGCTGGCAGTTCCTTCAGCTGGCGCCCCGACCGCCGCATGGACTCGCATCGACGGAGCAAGAGCGCTTCCCGATGGCGATGGAAGGATGACCCCGATGCGGCCCCTTCATCTCGATTACCAGCGCAGCTTCAAACCGTTTCCGTGGTTGGGGTTCGGGGTGCTGGCGGCGGCCCTGGCGGCGATGGTTCTGATGGGCGGGTATTACCATCAGCTTGGCCAGCGCATCGGCGAGCTGGAGGCACGGGTGGATCGTGGCGAACGTCTGTCGGGCCTTCGTTCGCATTCGCCGCGGCCTGCCGCCAAACAGGCCGCGCAGGAACAGACACTGGAAGTGCAACATGCCAACCAGGTGCTGCGCCAGCTGACCTTGCCCTGGGACAGCCTGTTTCAGGCGGTTGAGTCGTCGGGTGGCAAGTCCATCGCCATGCTGTCGATGGAGCCCGACGTCGAAAATGGCATGGTCAGGATCAGCGGGGAGGCGAAGGATTTCAACGCTGTTCTGGATTACGTCAAAAAACTCGGTGGGCGCGAAGAGTTCGGAAATGTGCATCTGCAGAGCCATCAGGTCCGGCAGGATGACCCGGAGAAACCCGTTCATTTCTCACTGCTTGCCGTCTGGAAAGTGGGGGCGCCATGACGACCCGGCTGAATCGTCCCGTTGGGCTTCGCTTGCGCCGGCTCGGATTGCCGGGAATGGTCGGAGTCGGGCTGTGGGTGATGGCGGCGACGTTCTTTTTTTCCGCGGTCTTGCCGGAGCAGAAACGGCTGGAGGCGGTCCGCCTCAGCGCGGATTCGCTGCATGAACGGATTGAGCGGGCGGGCAGCCGGACGACCGCCAGGGAACGCCCGGCCGAGGAACAACTCGCGGAATTTTATCGGCTGTTTCCCGACGAAAGGGATACGCCCGACTGGATCGGAAAAATCGCCGCCACCGCCCAGGGTTGCGGACTCAGCCTCGACCAGGGCGAGTACAAGCCGAGTCGCGACACAGCCGGAAAATTGACGCGTTTGCAGGTGACCCTGCCGGTCAGGGGCGAATACCGGCAGATCCGTGAGTTTCTTGCGCGCACCCGTGTCGCTGTACCGATCGCCTCGCTGGAACAGATTCAGTTCGAACGCCAGAAAATCAGCGACCCTTTGGTCGATGCAAAAATCAGGCTGGTGCTCTATCTGGGGGCATCGTCATGAAACCGCAGCCATGGCATTGGCGCCTTCTTGTCGGCGGGACGGTCGTTGCGATCATTGTGTCCGCCACCCCCGGCGAAGAACAGCATGGAGAGATCAAGCAGGCGCGTGCAAGCGCGCTTCCCCGGATGCCCGCTATCCGCTCGCCGCAAGCGCTTCCCCGCGTCGAACTCGAGCGGCTCGGCCGAGCGGACGAGAAAGCCGCGCCGGCCACGGCGGTAGCCAACGCCTTCAGCGCAATCTCCTGGTACGTTCCGCCGCCGCTCCCCCCGCCATCGCCGCCGCCCAGGCCGGTACCGCCCCCACCGCCCACCGCGCCGCCGCTGCCGTTCAGCTATTTTGGCCGTTACGAGGCGGACGGAATGCTGATCATCCTGCTGCTCAAGGGCGATCGGATTTACACCGTCGCCGAAGGCGAGGTGATCGAGAACACCTATCGCGTGGAGCGTCTGGCAGGCGGGCGCCTGGAGTTGACCTATCTGCCGCTCAACATCAAACAGACGCTCAGTACAGGAGAGACATGATGCGAATCCGGTCCGCGGCTGATTTCAACCTAGAAACCGCAGTTGGACGCGTCCGATGGTGCGTCTGGGCACGTGTCTGCCGCGAAGCGACGACGCCACAGGCCGAGGCCTGCAAGGAGGAGCGACAAAGGCAGGCGCGCGACCAGGCGTGCCAGCGGGTGCGTAGCGGTGTCACCCAAAAGGTGAACGTGGACGAAGGCAGAAAACACAGTATTCACGCGGCTCCCATTGAGGTGATGAGCGGTCAACTGCGGTTTTTAGGTTCAATGGTTGGGAATGGCTTGGGTCTGAACCCGGCCGGGAGGGCATGAAATGAACGAATGGTGTGCGGGACGTATTGCATGCTTCGCGCTGCTTTTGAGCTTGCTGGTGGGTTGTGCCGGGCAGCAGCTGCATCGCGATGGCCTGGCGCTGATGGCGGAGGGGCGCGTCGAGGAAGGCTTGACGAAGTTGTCTCTGGCCACCCAGGCCGCGCCTGACAATCCGACCTATCGCAACGATCTTTTACGCAGCCGCGAGCAGACCGTGAACCGGATGCTTGCCGCCGCCAACAGCGAACGGGCTGCAGCTTCCCCTGCTGCCGCTCAGGCAATCTACGCCCGCATTCTCGAGATCGATCCGGACAACAGCCGCGCCAGGCTCGGTCTTGAAACGCTGGAGATGGACAAACGCCATGACGCGGCCCTCGTCGAGGCCGAGAAATGGCTGAAAAACGGCGATTTCGACACCGCCCGGACAGTTCTCAGGCCGGTGCTGCTGGAGAATCCAAAAAACGGCAAGGCCCTGCTGCTGCAGCGGCAGGTCGAGGAAGGCGAGGCAAAGCAGCGGCTGGCTGAGCCCGCGCTCAGGGCGACGTTCACCAAACCAGTTACGCTGCAGTTCCGCGACGCCAACCTGAAAATGGTATTCGAGGCGCTGTCACGTACCAGCGGCATCAATGTCCTGCTGGACAGGGAAGTGAAGCCTGATCTGAAGACCTCGATTTTCGTCAAGGAGGTGTCGGTGGAAGACACCATCGACCTGATCCTGATGCAAAACCAGCTCGAGAAAAAGGTCATCAACGACAACACGGTGTTCATCTACCCGAGCACGCCGGCCAAGCTCAAGGAGTATCAGGATCTCAAGATCAGGAGCTTTCACCTGACCAATGCCGACCCCAAGCAGATGTTGACCATGATCAAGACCCTGCTGAAAACCAAGGATATTTTCATCCACGAGAAAACCAATTCCATCGTGATGCGGGACACGCCGGATGCGATCCGGCTGGCGGAAAAAATGGTCGCCGACCAGGATGTCGCCGATCCGGAAGTCATGCTGGAAGTGGAAGTGCTGGAAATCACCCGTTCGCGGGCGAGTCAACTGGGGATCAAGTTTCCCGATACCTTCTCGCTCACCACGCCGGAAAGCGTCACGACATTGAACCAGTTGAGACAGCTGTCCAGCGGCGATCTGCTCGTCTCCTCGCTGAGCGCCTCCCTCAAGCTGAAACTCGATGACAGCGATACCAACGTCCTGGCCAGCCCCCGCATCCGGGTGCGCAACCGTGAGAAGGCAAAAATTATGATCGGCAGCCGGGTGCCGGTGATCACCAACGCAGTGACGCCGGTCTCGACCGGATCCCCGGTCATCACCGGCAGTGTGCAGTACCTGGATGTTGGGCTGAAGCTGGAGGTGGAGCCCGACATTCATCTGGATAACGAAGTGGCGATCAAGGTGAGCCTGGATGTCAGCTCCATCGTCAAGGAGGTTTCCAATGTGCAATCCGGGACCCTGGCCTATGAAGTCGGCACGCGCAATGCTTCAACCGTGCTGCAGCTGAAGGACGGCGAAACGCAGATTCTGGCCGGGCTGATCAGCGACGAGGATCGCCGGATCGCCAGCAAGGTTCCGGGCCTTGGTCAGATGCCTGTCCTCGGACGCCTGTTTTCCAGCCACAAGGACGACAGCTCGAAGACCGAAATCATGCTGTCCATCACCCCCCGCATCGTTGGCAGCGGAAGGCTTCGGGATGCCGGCGAAGTGGAGTACTGGGCCGGGACCGAGTCCGCCTTGCGCAGCTCCCCTTTCAACATGAAACCGCTCGGAAGCGTTGCCATCGACACCTTTGCCGCAGCGAAGCCGGTCATGAATATGCGTTCGCCCGCCAAGCCGGGCAGGAATGTCGCGCCCGCCCCCCAGGGCATGCCCGAAACGGGGGCGGTCGTGCTTTCATGGCAAGGCCCGGCTGAGGCAAAGCCGGGCGAGGTGATCAACCTGACGCTCAACGCGCAGTCGTCACAGGCAGTGTCCCGCATGGATCTGCTGGTGAGTTTCGATCCCGCTGTTCTCAAGGCGCTCGATGTCACGGAAGGCGGCGTGCTCAAACGGGACAACCTGCAGTCCACTTTCGTCAAAACCATCGATCAGGCCGGTGGGCAGATTCTGGTGGATATGTCGGGTGCGCAGCCCGATGGCGCCAGCGGGACGGGCAGCGTCGTCACGCTGGTATTCGAAACCCTCTCGGCCCATCCGCAATCGTCCATTGTCGTCGGTCGAATGCTGCCCAGCGGACCTGGCGGCGAGGAACTGGCAGTCGCCTTGCCCGAGCCGCACCTGCTGACGGTGTCGCCATGATCGGGCGCAGCCAGCCACTTCACGGCTTCACCCTGATCGAGCTGGTGGTGACGGTGGCCATTGTCGCCCTGTTGTCGACCGTGGCGTTTCCACTGGCGGAAGTGGTGGTGAAGCGCGGCAAGGAGCAGGAACTGCGGCTGGCGTTGCGCGAGATACGCACGGCGCTGGATGCATATTCGCAGGCTGTCGAAGAAGGGCGGGTCTCCCACTCGGTGGAGTTGTCGGCCTACCCCGAGTCATTGAACGTCCTGGTCGAGGGGGTGCCCGACGCGAGCAGCCCCGGTCGTGAAAGCAGAATCCATTTTCTGCGCCGGATTCCCCGCGATCCGCTGTTTCCCGATTCGTCGCGGCCGGACGAGGAAACCTGGGGCAAGCGCAGCTATGCAAGCAGCCATGACGCGCCGGCGGAGGGGGACGATGTATATGACGTGTATTCGCTTGCGCCCGGAACCGGTTTGAACGGCATTCCATACAGCCGCTGGTGAGGGGAAGGAGAGCCAACATGCGTTTGAAACGGCAAAAATCCGGCTTCACCCTGATCGAACTGCTGGTGGTGATGGCGGTGATCGCAACCCTGCTGACCCTGGCGGCGCCACGCTATTTCGCCAGTCTGGAAAAGTCCAGGGAAGCGGTGTTGCGGGCGAATCTGACCCTGATGCGGCAGACCCTGGATAAATATCATGGCGACAAGGGCAGGTATCCCGACGCGCTCGACGAGCTTGTCGTCAGCAAGTATTTGCGTAGCGTTCCGGCCGATCCCATCACCGAAAGCAGCACGACCTGGATCATTGTTCCCCCGGACCCGCCGGCAGTGGGCGGCGTGTATGACGTCAGGAGCGGCGCCCAAGGGATTGCCCGGGATGGTTCGGCGTATGGCGAGTGGTAGCCGCGACATCATGACCATCCCGCACAAAGTCCGCACAGGTTCTCCAGGCTGGACCGTCCGGCTGCCCGGATGCCGGCATGCGCGTGGCTTCACCTATATCGGCGTGCTGATCATGGTCGCCATGATGGGCTTCGCGCTGGCTGCGGCGGGCGAGATTTGGCATACCGCCAGCAAGCGGGAAAAGGAACAGGAACTGCTCTTTGTCGGTGATCAGTTCCGCCGCGCCATCCAGCAGTTCCATGCCAACACCCCTGGCAAGGCCAGGCGCTATCCCATGCATCTGGAGGAATTGCTGCGGGACCCTCGCTATCCTGGAACCAGGCGCTATCTTAGGAGGATATATCTCGATCCGATGACGGGACGCGCGGATTGGGGCTTGATTACCGGACCGGCCGGAGAGATTTTCGGGGTGCATAGCCTGTCCGGGGAGACGCCGCTCAAACAGGCCAGGTTCAGGCTCGCGGACAGGAATTTCGAAGGCAGGGCGAAGTATTCGGACTGGGTGTTCATGCCATTGTTGCGATAGCGTCCGGCATGGCTGAACAAGGTGCTCGTGGTTAAAGCGGTCAAAGGCAAACGGGGAAAATCATGAATGAAAAGCAGCGTATTTTTATCGTCGAGGATCACACCCTGCTCAGGGCGGGGCTGCGGTCATTGTTGTCCCAGGACTCCGATATCGAGATCGTCGGCGAGGCGGATAACGGCCATGATGCCATCCGTGCCATCGGGCAGCTGGCGCCCAATCTGGTTCTGCTGGACATTTCCATGCCGGGCATGAACGGGATCGAGGCCATGATCGACATCAAGCGGCGCAACCCGGAAACCCGTGTCCTGGTGCTCACCATTCACAAGACCGAGGAATATATCCATGCGAGCCTGCGCGCCGGCGCCGATGGCTACATCCTCAAGGACGCGACCTATGACGAGTTGCACGTCGCGATTCGCAGCGTGCTGAACGGCAAAACGTATTTAAGTCCGGACATCGCAGGCAAGGTCATCAATGGCTACCTGGGCACCGGCAAGGATAGCGAAGCCGCCAGCAGTTGGGATACGCTGACGCACCGCGAGCGCGAAGTGCTCAAGCTGGTCGCGGAAGGGCACCCGAACCGGTATATCTCCGACTACCTTTGCCTGAGCATCAAGACGGTCGAGAAGCATCGTTCCAACCTGATGAAAAAACTCGACCTGCACAATGCCTCGATGCTGACCAGCTATGCGATCGAGAGAGGCCTGGTCGGCGGTTAGCCGCAAGTCGCTCCCTTGCGACCGGGATGGCCGGGTCGACCATCACCAAAACATTGCCGCCCCCCGCTATAGCCGGTATAGTGCGGCCTCCCGCATCCAGCCAATCGGTGCGCGGTTCTCTTACCTCGATCTCACGATCCCTATTCGTCTGCCTCGATTGGTGTTGCCATCGTTCTAATCAAACCCGCGCAACAGGCCGTCGCAGGAAAAAATTACATGACTACAGAAACAACCCTTGCCACCCCGGGCTTTGACGAGCTTGGCCTGGCCGAACCCATCATGCGTGCGATTGCCGATGCCGGCTATACCACGCCCACCCCGATCCAGGTGCAGGCGATTCCGCAGGTGCTGGCGGGCGGCGACCTGCTCGCCGCCGCGCAGACCGGCACCGGCAAGACCGCCGGCTTCACCCTGCCGATCCTGCATCATTTGTCGACGCGTGCCGCGCAGGCCCCGAAGCCCGGCCGCCCGCGCTGCCTGATCCTGGTGCCGACGCGCGAGCTCGCCGCGCAGGTCGAGGAGTCGGTCAAGACCTACGGCAAATACCTGTCGCTCACCTCGATGGTGATGTTCGGCGGCGTCAACATCAACCCGCAGTTCAAGGCGCTGAAGTCGCGCGTCGACATCCTGGTGGCGACGCCGGGCCGCCTGCTCGACCACATGGGACAGAAGACGGTCGACCTGTCCGGCGTCGAAATTCTGGTGCTCGACGAAGCCGACAGAATGCTCGACATGGGCTTCATCCGCGACATCAAGAAAGTGCTCGCCGTGGTGCCGAAGCAGCGCCAGACCCTGCTGTTCTCGGCGACCTTCTCCGACGAGATTCGCGCCCTGGCCAACGGCCTTTTGAACAACCCGAAGAGCGTCGAAGTCGCGCGCCGCAACACCACGGTGGAAGTCATCGAGCAGTCGATGCACCGGGTGCCGCAGGCGCACAAGCGCGATCTGCTGGCGCACCTGATCAAGCACCACGACTGGCGGCAGGTGCTGGTGTTCACCCGCACCAAGCACGGCGCCAACAAACTGACCGAAAAGCTGATCAAGGACGGCATCACCGCCGCCGCGATCCACGGCAACAAGAGTCAGCCGGCGCGCACCAAGGCGCTGGCGAGCTTCAAGGACGGCAGCGTGCGCGTGCTGGTGGCGACCGATATCGCCGCGCGCGGTATCGACATCGACCAGCTGCCGCAGGTGGTCAACTTCGAACTGCCCAACGTGCCGGAAGACTACGTGCACCGCATCGGCCGCACCGGCCGCGCCGGCACCACCGGCTCGGCGCTGTCGCTGGTGGACGACGAGGAAATGAGCTACCTGCGCGACATCGAGAAGCTGATCAAGCGCGCGATCGTGCGGGTCGAGATCGAGCCCGGTTTCGTGCCGCCGGCCAAGGCCGACCTGATGTCCGACGAACGCCCGCCGCGCCCGCCGCAGGGCCGTGGCGGCCCGCGCCAGGGGCAGGGCGCGGGACGCGGTGGGCAACCCGGTGGCCGCAGTGGCTCCGGTCGCGCGTCGACGGCGAAACCCGCTAGCGCCGGCGCCAAGCCGGCAGCCAGCCGTGGCGCGCCGAATTCGCCTGCGCAGCCGCGCCAGCCGCGTCCGCCAGCCGCCCTGTTTGCAGGCAAGCCGGGTTCGCGCGGCCACTGATCCCGCTGTCTCCCGCCTCCTCGCTGTCATTGCGAGCAACGCGAAGCAATCCATAGCGTGCGCCCGCAGGCTGGATTGCCCCACAAGGGGGACTCCGATCCACTAGGGGCTGAAGCCCCTGTGGAATCGCATGCTTCGGCTTTGCCTCGCAATGACGAGGCGGGACGTGATCGACATGCGCTGAAGCCAAACTCGGCTCAGCGGCGCGTGACCCGCGCCGCGATCCAGGTGACGCCGATGGCGACCGCGATCAGCGCGAACGCCACGCCGAGCCGGTTTAGCCAGTCCGGCGCCAGCACCAGCAGCATTCCCAGCTGCAGCATCATCAGGCCAGACATCAGCTTCAGCAGGCGGCCTTCGTGCGCGCTCAGTTTTCGTGCGCCCAGGGTGAATGCGAACACGCCGACGATGACGGCGAGCGGGATCGCGTAGACGCCGTTGTACAAAGCCAGATAGAGGTAATGCTGGGTGGGGCCGAGATCCTGCAGCGTCAGCAGGCGGGTGTAGACCATGGGAAAACCGGCGGTGCACAGCAGCTCGTAGAAATTGACCGCCACCGCGAGCAGCACCGTGGCGGCGAGCATCGCCGGCACGCTGCCGGCGGTCAGGATGGCGCGGGCGCGCTGGTAGATCGCGGGCTTGCGGTTCTCGGGAATCGACAGCGACACACCACGCCCGAAGACGAGGAAATCCTTGACGTTGATCAGCCCAACCGTTAGGGCTATCACCCCTGCGGCCAGCGTCACCCAGGCCAGATTGCCGAGCAGCTGGAACAGGTTGAGCCACGCCGCCATGAAGGCGAAGTACATCAGGCCCGACACCAGCACGAAGACGCCGCCGATGGCCAGCATGCGCGCCCGGCTGTGCTGGTGAACCATCAGCGACAGGAGGAACAGCAGGACGAAGAACGCACAGGGATTGAAGGCGTCGAGGCCGGCGATCAGCACGGTCAGCACCGGCAGCGACAGGGCATCGGCATCAACCGGTCCCAGGAACGGCAGCTCGAGCGCGGGCTCGGTTCGGGCGGCGGCGAGCGTGCCGCCGGAATGCGCGGCCTCGCGGCAGGCATCCAGCGCGGCGAGCAGCGCCTTGCCGGTGCTGGCGTCGTCTTCCCAGCCGGTCCACATGCGACCGCAAAACAGCAGCGCCGGAACGGCCTGGGCTGTTTGCCCCAGCTGGTCGGCCAGCGCGACATAGTGGCGGACGTGATCGGGATGACGGCTGAGTTCCAGCGAATGCAACTTTACCCATGGCCGGCTGGCGGGGATGGCCTCGACAAAGGGGCGCGCCTCCAGGCAATGCGGGCAGGTCAGCGACCAGAAGAAATACAGGTTCACTTCTGGGCGGCCGTCCGCGCCCGGCTCGACCCAGGTGGCAGCGGCCTCGGC
>JAUPLV010000038.1 GCA_030836725.1 Pseudomonadota bacterium
CGCGATGTTGAGATCGCGCTGGGTGTTCTCGATCACCTTGGCGGCTTCCGCCACCTTGATGCTGCTGGCGCGATGGACGCCGGCGACGATCACGCTGCCGTAGAGTTCGGCCACCCTGTCCAGCGTCGCCGCATCGTCTCCCGACACCACTTTCACGATTTTCGTAATCGTGCGTTCCTTGTCGCCGGGGTTGACCCGCTCGGGCGAGTAGCCGACGTGGAAATCCCGCAGCCATTTCATGCCGGACTGCTTTTCCAGGATCGGGATGCAGACCTCCTCGGTGGCGCCGGGGTAGACCGTGGATTCGTAAATGACGGTCGCCCCCTTCTTCATGTATTGGCCGACCGTGGTGGATGAACCCACCAGCGGCGAGAAGTCCGGGATGTGCGCCGCGTCGACCGGAGTGGGCACGGCGACGATGATGAAGTCGGCCTTCGCCAGATCGGCGGGATCGGTGGTCACCGTCAGCTGCGTCGCCGCCTTGAGGTCGTCCCCCGAAACCTCGCCGGTCGGATCGCAGAACCGGCGGTAATGCTCGACCTTCTCGACCGACAGGTCATAGCCGATGGTGGTCGTTTTCTTGCCGAACTCCACCGCCAACGGCAGGCCGACATAGCCCAGCCCGACAACCGCAACAACGCTCATGCCTGGATTTCCTTTTGGATAATTTATTTTGCTGTCGCCCGGATTGTAGCGAATTTGCATGGCCCTGCCCGTCCAGCACCCGGCCAGGCCTGACAAGAATCCGGTGTCAGAAGCGAAAAAGCCCGTCCTGAAGCAGGACGGGCTTTTGGAGCAGGAACGATTACTGACGCTTGCGGCGCAGGGTGAGGATCGTCCCCAGTGCCAGCAGGCTGGACAGCAAAATCATGCCCCATTCGGACAGGGTGGGGACGGAGGTTGGGGCTACAGGCACTGTTGCGCCGGGTGCAAACGTCAGATTGCTTACACCACCATTCAATATATTTGAATAAAACCAAACTCCGTTAAGACTGTTGGTGCCGTTGTCGCACCAGAAGTTGATGTCTGGGTCGATGCCTGAAGTGAAGTCCGGGGTAAATGCCAAAGCAGCATCGGTACAGTCCGCGCGGGTAAAAGTGGTGCTTCCGCCCACGGTGTTACCCCCTGATATGTTGATTGAAATAGTCAGAACTTGTGGAAATGGAAGAACATTGCCATTCGGCACAACCGAATCGTCCCAGGTAAAGGAGCCGCTGCCCGTTTCGCCGTTGTCGCCCGAGATCGAGAAAGTATGCTGCTGAATCGCCGCCGATGCGGTCGCCGCAAACAACAAAGAACCCGCAGCAAGAATGCACACGGGCAATGCCTTCGATACGTCACGCATAAAACTCATTTCAACTCCCTTTGAACAGACTGTTAAAAAAACCAAGCTGACCCCGCAAGTTTTCTTGGCGCCTGCTGGTGCTGCGGCAGCCGCGACGATCGTTCCTTACTACTGAGAACGGGAGACCGGCGTGCCGGAGATTCGGCAGTCTACGAACGCACGCGCCGGATTCCTGTCACCCCTGCCACCGCGAGCAGCAATGTCAGGATCAGCCCACCAGGGGCACCGAAGACCGGCACCGCGACGGCGACGGCAGGCGGCGCGACGCCCGCGAAGCCTTGAATTGCGGCAAGCTGGAACAGGTTGTTTTCTTTCGTGAGGTAGTAAAGGATGTCGCCGCTGGTGCTGAAGGCGAATCCGGCGGGGTAATAGCCGCCGTCGAACCCGAGGTTGGTCGCGAAAGTGCTCGACACCCCGGCCGGCGTGATCCTGAGGATCTGGTCCCCGCCGGAATCGGCGACGTAGATGTCCCCGGTGCCTGGGTGGACGGCGATCCCGTCGGGTGATGTCCCGGGAAGATCCGCGAACACGGAGGTCGTGCCGGCGGCGGTCACCGTGATTACGCGGGCATTGTCGTAGTCAGCGACATACAGCACGCCGTTAGGGCCGAAACCCAGCGACGAATAATGGGTGCCGCTGAGCGCGATGTCGGTCTTGGCACCGGTCGCCGGGTTCACCACGTATACGCCGCCATTGGAAGCGATGAGTTGGCCACCGAACGCCCCGAATCCGGGCGGCGCCACTGCGAAGTCGGCATTGCCGTTGCCGTTGACGGCCGCAATCGTCGCCAGGAACGTTGCCGGGGGTGCGGGCAGCGAGATGTCGAAGGTATCGATCCGGCCGTTATCCTGGCCGACGTAGAGCGTGTTGCCGACGACGCCGACCCCGAGGATATTGGCGGTGGCGCCTAGCGTCAGCGTGGTCACCGCGCCCGCCGGCGTGACCCGGAAGGCGTCGGTGCGAAACCCCCCGCCCACATAAAGATTGCCGTCGGGACCCATGACCACGCCGCCGAAGGAATTCGGATCGGCCCCGGGAATGGTGGCGACGGTGTTCTGGGTGTAGCCGGGTTGGTTGAAGTTGATCGCCAGCGCCGGGGCGCCTGCGATCATGCACGCGGCAGCCGAAAGTGCGAGGAACCCGCGCGCGGTTGCAGATTTCATGACGTCCATTATTTCTCCCTGTCCCCGCCATGCCGATTCGTCCGGAAGAAAAATCCAACGACCCATCGGCGAGTATCGCGAGTATCGCGAGTATCGCCGATCCTTTCGCCCAGCGTCAAACGAAAATCGCACCGCAGAAATGCCACAGAAATGGAAACAACAGGGGAGTGCGCCAGCACAAACTGGCAAGCGATAGTTGGTGAAAGTCCGATACAAGAAAGGAGTAGCGAACCGTTGACGGAGCCGGGGTCAGATGGAGCCGGGGTCTTGTAGTACAACATGATTCCGCGTTAGAAAATGCGTTAATGCAAGGCTGGGACAATGCGCCGACCGAGATCTGGTTCAACAGCTTCAAGAATGAGCGGGTGCATGGCTGGCGCTTTGCGACGCGCGAACAAATGACGGCAACGGCCTTCGAGTATATCGAGGAGTTCTACAACCGGAAGTGGCTGCATTCGACGCTGGGTTACAAGCCGCCCGTGCTGTTTTTGGAGGACTGGCTGACGGCTCAACAGATGGAAAAACAGGTGGCATGAACACCGCTCGTTGGAAGACGAAAAACCGAGGGAAGCTCACATTCGGTGTCTGACCCTATTTCCCCCTACTGCCCGCGACCCTATTTCCCGCTGTTTTCAAGTCGAACCAGAACCAGTGGGTGCCTACGCCAGAGACATTACCCTCTTTATTACACTCGTTTAGGCTAATTACCTCTTTTGCCAGAGCGCTCCAGGACCACGACCGATGCAATCGACCGTCTGCCCCTTCTGGCTGCTGAGTACGCGCCGGATCATGTCGCGACTCACGCCAGGGCAAGCACGTTCCAGGTCAGCCAGTGAAAAAGTACCGGGCATCTTGCCGATGACTTCGAGTACCAGTTGGGTCTTCGACCCACGTGGTTCCGAGGTTTCGCAAACCCGTTCGACGAATTCCCGATAGGCCGTCTTCAGGATGAACAGCACGTAATTGATGTACGGCCAGGGATCATGACTGCCCTCATGCCAGCCTTGCGAGCTTTGTTCCAGGGTTTCGTAATAGCGATCCTTGTTCTGTTCGATCAGGCGTTCCAGGCTGATGTAACGGCCGACCTCGAAACCTAGCTGGTAGCTCTGTAACAGCCAGAGCAGGCGGGAGACCCGGCCATTGCCATCGCGGAAGGGGGGGGTGCACAGGAAGTCGAGGTTGAAGGCCGCCAAGGCGATTGGCGGTGGAACCCGGCACTCTTCCAGGCAGGTGTGCCAGTCAGCGACCAGTTGATCCATGGCCGTTTGTGTCTGCTTGGCCGGCACGGTACGAAATCGCACGCGTTCGCTGCCATCCGGGTAGCGCTCGATGATGTCGCCGTCCATCTCTTTGTACAGGCCGGCATCCCAGATCTGGCCACGTGTCATGGCGTGCAAGTGCTGGATCGTTTCGTTGGAAATCGGGATGCGCCGGGCATCCTGATGAATCCAGGTCAGGGCATCGCGGTAGCCGCGTACTTCCTCTTCGTCACGATCCCGGAACAAAGGCTTTGGCGAAACCAGCACCTCACGGACCCGAGACGGCTCGACGGAAACGCCCTCGATACGGTTCGAGGAGACGGCGCTTTCGATCAGAGCATGCTCGCGCAGGGCCTTTAAACGCTGGGGGGATTGCCGGGTATAGAGTTCCTGCTTGCCACGGAATTCGCCAAGGTCCGACAGGTACCATGCGGTGGCAGGCGGAATGGCGAAAGTGTCATGAGTGAATCGCCTCAAGGTTGAGCTGTTCATGACGGATGAGCTTTTCTTGGGCATTCGGGGTTTCCTCGGTTCACGGATTGCGGAGGAAGGGCATTGTCCCGGATTCCGCTTCGCTGCATCCAGGCTACGCTTGCTGAACAATTCAATATGGCCGTCATTGCGAGCTTTCAACCCCGCATTGGATCAGCAGAAATCCCCAAGCCGTTTCCACACGCTTCCCGGTCGCCCAGGCAAACCGCGCCTACATGCCTTCGGTCAGGCTGACGCCGAAACCGAACGACTGCTGGCTGTGGTTGTAGTCGACCAGCGACTCGCCGTAGCCGTTGAAATACTGCACATAGCCCTTAAGCCGCCCGTACAGCGGAAAACTCCAGTTGAGTTTCACCGCGCCGCGGTTGTCCGTGGACTTGAAGTTGTTGCGCAGCAGCAGCGAATAGGCGTTGCGGCCCTTGCGGTAGACCGCCAGCAGGTCGCCGTGCCCCAGGTAGTCCTCGATGTCGGGGTTGTCGTCTTCCTCTTCGCTTTCCGGGATGCGATACCAGGGGCGGATCATTACGGCCAGATTGTCGCGCTCGAACCCGAACTGCGCATACACCCGGTTCCAGCTGCGCGACAGCCCTTCGCTGCGGCCATTCGACTGGTGCAGCATTCCCAGGTTGATGAAGCGGCCGCGAAAACCGCCGATCTCGTAATCCGTACGGTAAGCCAGGATCATTTCCGGCTCGTAGTTGGTCTCGCGAAACGGCGAGGAAATGGTGTCGTTATAGGCCTGCCAGAACGAGGTGATGGTGTAACCGAACCACAGGTCGGCATTGTCGTGGCCGAACATCCCCTCCATTCCCTTGATCTTGAAGCTCAACTGCAGTTCGGCCTCGACCGGGTCGAGCCCCAGATCGGACTGGTCGAACCGGTCCCTGAACGGAGTGTTGTTGGGCGAATTGCTGTATTTGATCGGCAGCAGATAATTCGGGCGATGCGGTCTGAACAGGAAGGCGCCCTGCTTGGCTTCGTCGTCGAGCTCCCAGTGGCGCGACAGCGTCGACAGCATCCCGGGGTCCGGCGGCTCGGCCTGCACCATGTCGGATGACGGAACGGGCGACGAAACGCTTTCGGCCTTGACCGCCTGCGGCGCAGCCTCGGGCTGCGCCCGTCCCGAGACGCGGTCGTAGCACGCCAGGCGATCGACATCCGCCGGGATCGAACTGCAGCCTTCCCATTCGGCAATCGAGGCGGCCTGCGCATGGCCCGACAGGCCGGCGCCCAGCAGGGCCATCAGCAAGCGTATGGAGATAGGGCGGCTGGCGGCCACGTCTGCCCGCTAGTCGAGGATGACGCTTTGGCCGGGCGCCGGGGCCAGCGCGTCCCAGCCGAACTGCTTCTGCAGGTCGGCGGCGAATCCGGTCGCGACTGTTTCCTCGCCGTGCACCACGAAAACCTGACGCGGCTTGCTGCGGAAGTGGCCGAGCCAGGCAAGCAGCGCGGTGCGGTCGGCGTGCGCCGACAAACCGCCGAGGGTGTAGATGTCGGCGCGCACCGGAATGTCGTCGCCCAGCAGGCGCACGCGTTTGGCGCCGTCGACCAGACGGCGGCCAAAGGTGCCGGCGGCCTGGAAGCCGGTGATCAGGATGGTCGACTCGCGGCGCCCCAGGTTGGCGCGCAGGTGGAACTTGATGCGCCCGGCTTCGCACATGCCGCTGGCCGAGATGATGACGGCGCCTCCGGTGACCCGGTCGAGCGCTTTCGATTCCTCCACGTCCTCGACAAAGTTGAGCTTGCGGAAATGCGCGGTGCCGCCGTGGCGTCCCATCAGTTCATGGGTTTCCGCATCCAGCAAGGCCATGTGCTTGTAGGTGATTTCGGTGGCGGCGGTGGCCATCGGCGAATCGACGAACACCGTCAGTTTGGGAATGCGCGCCTGCCGGGTCAGGTCGGCCAGCAGATAGAGCATGTCCTGGGTTCGGCCCACGGCGAAGGCGGGAATGATGACGTTGCCGCCTTTGCGTTCGATGGTGTCGTTGATCGCCTCCACCAGCTCGTCCTGCGTCGCCTCCATGCTCTTGTGGTCGCGGTTGCCGTAGGTCGATTCGACCACCAGATAATCGGCGTCGTGGATGTGCGTGGGGTCGCGCAGCAGCGGCCGCGCGGGCTGGCCGAGGTCGCCGGAGAACACGATCTTGCGGCGATGCGCGCCTTCGCCCACCCACACCTCGACGATGGCCGAGCCGAGGATGTGGCCGGCGTCGCGGAAGGTGCAGCGCACCTGCGGGTGCGGCGCGATTTCCAGGTCGTAGTCGACCGGGTTCAGCTGTTTCAGCGAGGCCTGCGCCTGCGCCACGGTATACAGCGGCGCGATGTCGCGCGGCGGCAAGCCCCGTTTTTTGTCGCGCCGGTCCATGTCCTTGCGGAAGCGGTCGAGGTTGGCGTACTCGGCCTCCTTTTCCTGGATGTGCGCTGAATCGGGCAGCATCACCGCAAGCAGGTCGCAGGTGGCGCGGGTGGTATGGATCCTGCCCTTGAAGCCCAGCGCGACCAGACGCGGCAGCAGGCCGGAATGGTCGATGTGGGCGTGGGTGAGGATGACGAAATCGATGCTGCGCGGATCGAAATTGAAGGCGCGCTGGTTCTTGGCACGGGTCTCGCGGCCGCCCTGGAACATGCCGCAATCGACCAGGAATCGCAGGCCGTCCGCCTCCACCAGATAGCTGGAGCCGGTCACTTCGCGCGCCGCGCCGAGGAAGGTGATTTTCATGATGTCGCACCGGGTTTCACAAAAGTCTTTCGCAACAGTCCGCGCCAGGCAAGCGCTGCGATCACCGCCCACACCAGCGTGCGCAGGCTCATCGCGATCACCGTGCGCTGCTCGTAGGCGCCGCCGGACGCCACATGCGCGCCGAAGGCCGCGAACGCGAGCGCCGTCGCCAGCGCGATGGCCGCGGCCAGCCAGGCGGCCCAGCGCTGCTGCCGCCACAGCCCGATGCCGGCGACGACATAGGCGAAGCCCGCCAGGAAATTGAACCACAGCACGAACGGCACGTAGTTCCCGGCGGCGGTGCGCGCGGCCGCGTCGCCGAACAGGACCGCGCCGCCCTCCTTGATGGTCAGCAGGCCGAAGCCGACGGCGACCAGCGAAATCGCCCGGATCGAGACGCTGCGTTTTGTCTGTGATGGCATGTTTGTTTGCTCCGCTATGGTTTGCAGTTTGAAGGAAAGGCCCGTCCGCTGCAAAAAATGGATCAAGTGAAACTCCGCTTTATTCGGTATGGGCGTCGTTGCGCGCGCGGCGCCGGATTAATCGGCGTCTCCCGGGGACCCTGGCATCCTTTTTTCAGCGCCCCTCGTAGAAGTGCTCGATCAACGGCTTGCGGAACTCCCGATGGCAGCTGTGGCAGGCGGCCTGAAGCTTCTGGAAGGCGAGGATGACGCCGTCGCCATCGCCGGCCTGGGCGGCTTTGGCGACCGCCTTGGCGGCATCATGGGTTTCGCCGTCATGCGACTTGAACTTGCCTATGTTGGTGCCGGCAAAGCTCATGACGCGCAATTTCTCGGCGAAGGGCGGCTGCGGGTGATCGGCAATCAGCAAGGCGGATTTCTCAACCAGGGGCCAGTCTTCGCGGGAAATTCCGTCGGTGATGGCCTGCGCATTTTTGCCCAGATCCTTCATGATGTTCCGGAGTTCGAGGGGTTTGGCTTTGGACGCCTTGGAATCGGCCAGGGCCTGGCCGGCGCCTGCGAGGACGGCAAGTCCGGCGAGCAGGCTCAATGCGGCGGCGAGAGAGGGTTTCATGGTTTCCGGTCTCCTTATTTTGATGATGGGTTTTTCACGCGATCTCCCGCCCCTCGCCGGCTTCTTCGTAGGTCTTGCCGTCGCGGATATGGTAGATGCGCTTGAAGGTGGGAATGATCTTTTCGTCGTGGGTGACGACGATGATCGCGGTCTGGAATTCTCGCGCCAGGCGGTTGAGTATCTTCACCACGGTGAGCGCGCGTTCGCTGTCGAGCGGCGCGGTCGGCTCGTCGGCGAGGATGATCGGCGGCTTGTTGGCCAGTGCCCGCGCAATCGCCACGCGCTGCTGCTCGCCGCCGGAAAGTTCGGCGATGCGTGCCTGCGCGCGGTGCTGCACGTCGAGCGCGGTGAGCATCTCCAATGCGATGGCGCGTGACTTGGCGTTGGACACGCCGGCCAGCATCGGCAGCAGCGCGACGTTGTCGGTGGCGTCCAGAAACGGGATCAGGTACGGCGCCTGGAAGACAAAGCCGATGCGGTCGCGGCGCAACGCGCGCAGGTCGCCGGTCTTCCAGCCGTTGTCGTAGATCACCTCGCCGCCGAGGGTGAACTTGCCGGCGGTCGGCTCGATCACCGCGCCGAGGCATTTAAGCAGCGTCGTCTTGCCGGAGCCGGATGGCCCGATCAGCCCGACCACCTCGCCCGGATAGACCGACATGTCGACGCCCTTCAGCGCGTCGACCGCGGTGCTGCCGCTGCCGTAGCGCTTGGTGATGCCTTCGATGAGGATTGCCGGAGAGTCAGCCACCGATCGCCTCCGCCGGGTCTATTTTGAGCGCGGCGCGGATCGCCAGCACCGAGGCCAGCGCGCACACCACCAGGGTCAGCACGAAGGCGCGCGCGGCGTCGCCGGTTTCGAGCAGGACGTATTTGGGGAAAGCCGGCGCCCACAGGGTGGCGGCGAACTTGCCGACGAAGAAGCCGATGACGCCGAGTCCCAGCGCCTCCTGCATGATCATCGCGGCGATGGTGCGGTCCCGCGATCCGATCAGCTTCAGCACGGCGATTTCCTTGATCTTGCCGAGCGTCATGGTGTAGATGATGAAGGCGACGATGGCCGCGCTCACCACCGAAAGGATCACCAGAAACAGGCCGATCTGCTTGGCCGCGGTGGCGATCAGCTTGGCCACCAGGATCTCTTCCATGTCGTCGCTGGTGTAGGCGGTGTAGCGCTGCCAGCGCGCGATGGTGTCGGCAACGGCCCGCGCGTCCGTGCCCGGCTCGAGTCGCAGCAAGACGGCGTTGACCTTGTGACTGGAAGTCTGGATCGCCTGCACCGCGTCGAGCACGCCGGGCTGGCCGGGGCGGTTGACCGCCGGGTTGGCTTTGAGCCGCTTGCGGTCCTCGACGATGGCGTCGTTGTCCTTGAGGAACTGCGCTTCCTGCGCGTCCTTCAGCGGAACGAACAGCATCGGGTCGCCGCCGGACGACACCATGCGCCGGGTCAGTCCGACCACGGTGTAGTCGTTGCGGCGGATGCGCACCACATCGCCGACCGCGAATCCGGTCTTGGCGTCGGCCACCGCCTCGTAATGGGCGCGGGCGATGGGACGCCCCGCCACCAGGAAGGCCGGCCCGCCCGGCTTGCCCGGCTCGAAGCCGGCCACCATCACGCGCTGCGATTTGCCCCGGTGCGCCACCTGCATGGTGAGGTAGGCGACGTTGCCGGTCCGCGCCACGCCTTCCAGCCCGAGCAGGGCGCGATAGAGATCGTCCGGCACGGAGGACGGCTCGGCGAACGGCCCCAGGGTATTCTGCTGCACCACCCAGACGTCCGCATCAACCGCGCGCAGCAGCACCTTGGCGTCGTCGACCATGCCGCGGTACACCCCGGCCATGGTCAGCGTCACCCCGATCAGCAGGCCCAGCCCCATCCCGGTCAGCAGGTAGCTTTTGAGGTGGTACGCGATGTCGCGCCGCGCCAGATTAATCATGGCCCGGGTTGCTCACGGACGTTCGGTTCGCTCATCACGGCGTCAGCTTCTGCTCGCGCACCCGCACATCGTCGTCGAGCTGCTTCGCGCTGTAGACGATGACGCTGTCGTTTTCCTGCAGGCCGGACACGATCTGCACCTGCTCCGCGGTTTGAATGCCGGGCTGCACCGGCTGGAACCGGGCACGGCTCGATTCGATTCGCCAGACGCCGGTTTGGCCGCGGTACTGCGCCAGTGCGGCACGTGGAACCGTCAGCGCATCGCGGGTGGCGGGCAGGCGGATGGTCGCTTCCGCCAGCTCGCCCAGATACAGCTTCTCCGGCACGGAATCGAACGCCACGTTGACGATGCGCTCCTCGGTCACCGTGTCGCTTTGCAGCTCGATCCTCACCACTTTGCCCGACAGAGCCGCGCCCGGCTCGGACCGCAGCACGATGTCGGCAGCCTGCCCTACGGCTACCCGCTCGGCGCGCGCCTGATCGACCCGGACGCGTACCCAAAGCTGGGCGGGATCGACCAGCCGCAGCACCGGCTGCCCGGCGACCACGGTGGCGCCCGGTTCGGCTTCGCGCACGGTCACCACGCCGTCGATCGGACTGAGCAGCCTGAGGCTGTTTTGCAGTTGGCCGATGGCCTGCACCTCGGCCTCGACGCGACCGATTTCGCGTTGCGCAGCGGCGGCGTTGGCGCGCGCGCCCGCCAGCGCCGCCTCGGCCGCAGCGGCTTCGTGGCGGCGGCTGTCGACCATTTCCTTCGCGACGAAATTCTGCCGGTACAGGGCGATGTATCGCGCGCTGTTGGCCTGCGCCAATTGCGCGCGGCTATCAGCCTCGACCACCTGGGCCTGGGCGGCCTGCGCCGACTGGCGCGCCCGCTCGACGGCGCTGCTCGCCGCGTCGGCGCGCTGGCGCAAATCGATCGGATCGATTTCGGCCAGCAACTGGCCCGCCTGCACCCGGTCGCCCTGGTCGACCAGCACCCGCAACACCCGGCCTGCCTGGATCGGACCTACCGTGTACGCTCGCTGCGCTTCCACCGTTCCGATCCCGTATACCCCTGGGTTCAGGTCGGTTCGCGTGGCCGTTCCGATCACCACTCCTACCGGGGCCAGCGGCCCTCGGGTATTGAGCAGCCACACAAATGCGGCGATGAAGGCGACCGCTCCCGCCGTCAGAAACAGGCCGCGCCGGCTGACCCTCAAGGCATCACGTAGATTCATGGCTGGTTAATGCCCGGCGTCGTGCGCAGGCGTCTGGATCTGATACATCGAGTGGCACTGCACACATTTTTGCAGCGTGCCGGAAAGCTGGTTCAGGGTAGCGCTCGCGTCCTTCATGCTCTCGGCGTCGAGCGCGATCTGGTCGAAATCGCTATGCACCGAGAATCCCAGCCGGCGAAATTCCTGCGGCAATTTTTTGCGTAGCTCGGCAGGCACTTCATGCACCATTTTCTGACCCATGTTGCGCGAGGCCTCCGCCGCGGCCTGCAAATCCTGCTTGCCCAGCGCGCCGGTCATTTTTTGCAGGCCGTCGAGAAACATGCGCATCTCGGTCAGGATCATGGCACGTTCTCCCGGGTTCAGATCCAGCACGACGCGATCGTCATGATCGGGGACGTGATGGTCGGTGTGCGTATCCGCGGCAATTGCCGCGTTCAGGTTCAGTGCGAGGGCGGCAGCAAGAGCGATGGCTTGGGATTTCATGGGGTGACTCCTTTTTCTGGTTGAGGACGAACGGCCTGTAGGAAAACCGGGAAGGTGCGAGCGGCCTCCGCCGCGAGGGTTCGTTTGCCGCGCAGGATCGAGGTTTGCAGCACCAGGCCCTGGATCATGCC
This sequence comes from Pseudomonadota bacterium, assembly GCA_030836725.1. Classification (GTDB taxonomy): domain Bacteria; phylum Pseudomonadota; class Gammaproteobacteria; order Burkholderiales; family Thiobacillaceae; genus Thiobacillus. The sequence goes on from JAUPLV010000038.1 coordinate 11,781, forward strand.
GATGTAAAGCGTGGCGGCCGCATGGGTATCCAGATCGGAACGCACCATCCCCTGTTGCTGGGCATCCCGCAGCAGCCCGGCGATTTTCGCCTCGTAACCCAGCATGATTTCGGTCACCAGCTGGCGCAGGACGACACTGCGGCCATGAAGGTGTTCGGACATCAATACGCGTGGAATCGCGGGATGGCCGGCGATGAAGTCGATGTGCGCATAAAACATGCGCTCCAGCGCGTCCAGCGGATCGCGCCCCTTCGCGGCAGCGCGCCCCAGCACGGTCATCAGCCGGTCGCGCACCCACTGCATCACCGCCAGCCAGATTGCGTCCTTGCTGGGGAAATGACGGAATACCGCGCCCTGCGTCACCCCCATCGCCTGCGCCATGTCCTGGGTGGTGACATCGTCGACGCCCTGTTTGGCGGCCAGATCCAGCGTCACCCTGATGATTTCCTCGCGCCGCTCCTCCGCCCCCAGCCGCTTGCGGGGGGCGTGATCCTGCCTGGGCTGGCTGGACTCGGGTTGATTAAACTCGGGCTGATTAAACCCGGCTTCCTCGGACATGCATCGACCCTGGTTAGATAGTGACTGATTACTATCTTAATCCGGCTACGGGCAGGCGTCAAGCGCCGCGGCCTGACCCGGCTACGGTTCTGTGGCTTCAGATTTCCGTATTGTCCAGGCAGAGCAGCATCGCATCCGCCAGCGCACGCATCTCGTCCGCGCTCGTCACATAGGGCGGCATGACATATACGGTGTGACCAACCGGGCGGATGAACGCGCCCAGCGCCAGGGCCGCCTGGTGGAAACGGGTGGAAAAGCCGGGGGCGGCATCCGCCACGTCGAAAGCCCAGATCATCCCCAGATGGCGGAAATGGCGGACACGTGTGTGAGCGGCCACTTCCCCCAATATCCTTGTAAAATCGAGGGCCTTGACCCGGTTGGCGGCAATCACGTTGTCATGCTCGAAGATGTCCAGCACCGCCAGCGCGGCCCGGCAGGCGAGCGGATTGCCGGTATAGGAATGCGAATGCAGGAAGCCGCGGGCGGTAGCGTCGTCGTAGAACGCGGCATAGATATCGTCGGTTGTGAGCACGGCGGACAGCGGCAGGTAGCCGCCGGTGATGCCTTTGGACAGGCAGATGAAGTCGGCTATGCGGGAAACCCGATTCGGCGGGTCATCACCCTCTCCCCAGCCCTCCCCCCTCAAGGGGGAGGGCGCTCCGTAATCGGCGCTGCTGATTCTTGCGGTTTCTGTCCAGCCCTCCAGGGGGGAGGGAGTTCCGTCCCCGTGGTTGGCGGGCGATCCTGCTGGCGCCGGCTCCGTTTGGGCGCATCCCCCCTCCCTTGAGGGGAGGGGGTTAGGGGGAGGGTGAGAACCCTGCTCACACCCGAACTTCGACCCGCCACGGCAAGAAACGCTGCCCCCGGACTCGGCGGGCGCGGAGCGCCGGGAGCGGGAAGGAGGCGCGATTTCTGCATGCGTACCCGCCTGCTGGAACAGGGCTGCCTGCTCGCAGGCGAACATCGTCCCGGTACGGCCGAAACCCACGGCGATCTCGTCGGCGATCAGATGCACCCGATATCGATCGCAGAGTTCGCGCGCACGGGTCAGATAGGCGGGGTGATACATCGCCATGCCGGCCGCGCCCTGCACCAGCGGCTCGACGATGAAGGCGGCGGTGGTGCTGGCGTGTTCGGCCAGATGGACTTCCAGCGCGACGGCGCAGCGCAGGGCGTAGGCTTCAGCCGTTTCGCCCGCTTCCGCCAGCCGCGCGTCCGGCGTCGGCACCTGCACCGTGTGCCGCAGCAAGGGTTCGTAGGTCGTCTTGAACAGCGGAATGTCGGTCACCGACAGCGCGCCGACGGTTTCGCCGTGGTAGCCGTTCTTCAGGCTGATGAAGCCGTTCTTCTCCGGCTGGCCTGCGTTGCGCCAGTAGTGAGCGCTCATTTTCAGCGCAATTTCGGTAGCCGAAGCGCCGTCGGAACCGTAAAACGCATGGCCCAGGCCGGTCAGTTTCGCCAGCCGCTCCGACAGTTCCACCACCGGCTCATGGGTCGCGCCGGCCAGCATCACATGCTCGATCTTGCCGAGCTGGTCGGTGATCGCCGCATTGATGCGCGGATTGCAATGGCCGAACAGATTGACCCACCAGCTCGAAATCGCGTCCAGATAGCGCCGCCCCTCCGTATCGATCAGCCACGGCCCCTCGCCGCGCGCGATCGCCAGCGGCGGCGTGGCCTCCAGCTGTTTCATCTGGGTGCAGGGGTGCCACACGGCGGCACGGGTCCGATTTAAAAGATCATCCATGGACTTGAATTTGTCGCATTACGCCCCTACTATTAGCACTCGACGGCGACGAGTGCTAACAACACCTTCGCCGCTTCCTATTTTCGGGCTGCCATGGCAGCCCGTGTTATCGCAACCTGAACCGCAATGGAGACTTTGCAATGAAAATCCGTCCTCTGCACGACCGAGTGATTGTCAAGCGCATGGAAGAAGAGCGCAAGACCGCTTCCGGAATCGTCATCCCCGACACCGCCGCCGAAAAGCCCGATCAGGGCGAAATCATCGCCGTCGGCACCGGCAAGAAAGACGACCAGGGCAAGCTGATTCCGCTGGACGTGAAAGTCGGCGACCGCGTGCTGTTCGGCAAGTACGCCGGCCAGACCGTCAAGGTCGAAGGCGAAGAACTGCTGGTGATGCGCGAAGAAGACATCATGGGCGTGGTCGAGCAGTAAGCCCCCAGCTCTTACGCAATCCAACCGAATTCATATTCAGGAGTAGAACATGGCTGCAAAAGACGTACGTTTTGGCGATTCCGCCCGTCACCGCATGGTGGCAGGCGTCAACATTCTGGCTGACGCCGTTAAAGTGACCCTGGGCCCGAAAGGCCGCAACGTGGTGCTCGACCGTTCCTACGGCGCTCCCACCGTGACCAAGGACGGTGTCTCCGTCGCCAAGGAAATCGAGCTGAAGGACAAGCTGGAGAACATGGGCGCGCAGATGGTCAAGGAAGTCGCTTC
>JAUPLV010000143.1 GCA_030836725.1 Pseudomonadota bacterium
ACGCCAGCCGGTTCTTGCCGTTGACGTTCACCGCATCCGACCCGCACACACCCTCGCGGCAGGAGCGGCGCAGGGACAGCGTCTCGTCCTGCGCCTTGATCGCCAGGAGCGCATCCAGCAGCATCTTGCCGGCGGGGTCGATGTCGAGCTCGACGTCCTGCATGTGAGGTTTTTTGCCGGATTCGGGGGAGTAGCGGTAGAGGCGGAATTTCATGGTTGCCTCCACACGTCCGTCATTGCGAGGCGCAGCCGAAGCAATCCAGGACACCGTGCGCCATCTGAACAATGGCTTGGACAGTCAATGCAAGGTAATGAGGTCCACCATGACGTATAGGCCGTTAGCTCCGCCCGCATTCTGGATTGCTTCGCGTTGCTCGCAATGACCAGGTGATCCGTCATTGCGAGGCGTAGCCAAAGCAATCCAGAACTACGCACGCCAATACAACGTTCGCTTGAACTATCGATGCGAGGTGCCGAGGGCCGTAATGATCCACGGCCCATCGACTCCGCGCACATCCTGGATTGCTTCGCATTGCTCGCAATGACCAAGTGAGCCGTCATTGCGAGGCGCAGCCGAAGCAATCCAGAACTACGCACGCTAACCGAGTATGTCGTCATACAAATCGCGCCAGCCAGGGTTCATCGATTCAATCATGGCAAGTTTTTTGGCTCTGGAGCCGCCCTTGATCTGTTTTTCCCGCGCAATGGCTGCGGCCATCTCATCGGCAAGTTCGTAATAGACCAGCATGTGTACCGAATATTTCTGTGTAAATCCAGAGACTACATTGTTCTTGTGCTGCCATATCCGTTTCACCAAGTCGGACGTCACGCCGGTATAGAGCGTGCCATTCCGCTCGCTGGCGAGGAGGTAGACCGCGGGCTGCTTAGGCGAGTCCATCCGCACACAGTCTGGATTGCTTCGGCTTTGCCTCGCAATGACCAGCCATCATCAATACACCCTCTCCTTCGGCCGTATCGTCTCCACCGACAGCGGCTTCAGCCGCACCGGCTTGGCATCCACCTGATCCCCCTCGCGCGAATACAGCGTGTGTTTCAGCCAGTGCTCGTCGTCACGCTCGGGGAAATCCTCCCGGGTATGGGCGCCACGGCTTTCGGTACGGGAAATCGCCGACACCAGCGTCGCGCGCGCCACGCCCATGAGATTCTCCAGTTCCAGCGCCTCGATGCGCGCGGTGTTGAACACGCGGCTGGCGTCCTGCAGGCCGGCATGCGCCAGACGGTCTTCCATCGCATCCAGTTGCGCCAGGCCTTCGCGCAACACCGCGTCGGTGCGGAACACGCCTGCATGCGTCTGCATCATGCGCCTGAGATCGTCGGTGATGGCCGCCACCCGCTCGCTGCCGGGCCGGTCCCAGCGCTGCAGCCTCGCCAGGCTGGGTTCGGCCGCGTGGTCGGGCAAGGAGCGCGGATAGGGGTTGTCGCGCAGATATTCCAGCATGTGTTTGCCGGCGGCGCGGCCGAACACGATCAGGTCGAGCAGCGAATTGCCGCCCAGCCGGTTGGCGCCGTGCACCGAGACGCAGGCGCATTCGCCGACGGCGTACAGGCCGGGCACCGGCTCCTCGGGGCCAAAGCGCACTGGGGCGACGACCTGGCCGTGCAGGCTGGTGGGGATGCCGCCCATCATGTAGTGGGCTGTAGGGGCGACCGGGATCGGCGCCCGAACCGGATCGACACCGGCGAAGCGGATCGCCAGTTCGCGGATGCCGGGCAGTTTCCCGGCGATGGTCTTTTCGCCCAGGTGGTCGAGCTTGAGGTCGACGTAGTCGCTGTGCGGACCGCAGCCGCGCCCCTCGGCGATCTCGACGGCGATGGCGCGCGCCACCACGTCGCGCCCGGCGAGATCCTTGGCGTGCGGCGCGTAGCGTTCCATGAAGCGTTCGCCGTTCCGGTTCAGCAGATAGCCGCCTTCGCCGCGAACGCCCTCGGTGATGAGGCAGCCGACGCCGGCGATGCCCGTGGGATGGAACTGCCAGAATTCCATGTCCTGCAAAGGCAGTCCGGCGCGTAGCACCATGCCGAGGCCGTCGCCGGTGTTGATCATGGCATTGCTGCTGTTCCAGAAAACCCGCCCTGCCCCGCCGGTGGCGAGCAGCGTGGTGCGCGCCTCGATCAGCAGCGACTCGCCGGTCTCGATGCTCATGGCGGTGACGCCGAGGCAATAGCCGTCGGCATCGCGCAACAGGTCGAGCGCGAAGTATTCGTCGAAGAACTGGGTACGGTGGGCGATGTTCTGCTGGTACAGCGTGTGCAGAAGCGCGTGGCCGGTGCGGTCGGCGGCGGCGCAGGTGCGGGTGGCCTGCTCGCCGCCGAAGTGCTTCGACTGACCGCCGAACGGCCGCTGGTAGATCTTGCCGTTATCGAGGCGCGAAAACGGCAGTCCCATGTGTTCGAGTTCGTACACGGCGCTGGCCGCCTCGCGGCACATGAACTCGATCGCGTCCTGATCGCCCAGCCAGTCGCCGCCCTTGACCGTGTCGTACATGTGCCATTCCCAGCGGTCGTCGTCGACGTTGGCGAGCGCGGCGGTGATGCCGCCCTGCGCCGACACGGTGTGCGAGCGCGTCGGGAAGACTTTCGACACCACCGCGACCTTGTAGTCGGAGCGCGCCAGCTGCAGCGCCGCGCGCAGGCCCGCACCGCCGCCGCCGATGATGAGGGCGTCGAAGCGGCGGCTGTTCATGCCATGCTCCACAAAATGGCGGCAAGCCAGGCCACGCTTCCGGACAGGTAGACGATCACCGCAAGATACAGCGCCAGCCGCAGGCCCGTCGGATGAACGTAATCCATGAAGATATCGCGCATCCCCACCCAGGCATGCAGCGCCAGCGCCGCAGCCATCAGCAGCATCAGCACGCGCAGCCACAACGGCGAGAACAACGTCCGCCAGCCGGCGAAATCAAGCGGCAAGGCGGCAATGAAATAGAACGTCAATCCCGGCAGGACCAGCGCCAGTAGCACCGCCGTGGCACGCTGCAACAGCCAGGCGCCGGTTCCGGTATGCGCGCCGGTAGCGGACTTCATGCGAACACCCGCCAGGCGGCAAGCAGCGTGACCAGCCCGCTGGCCAGCAACACCGCGATGCTGCCCAGCCGCGCCCGGCGCAGATCCACGCCCCAGTGAAGATCCAGCGCCAGATGCCGCAGGCCGGAGAAAAGATGCAGTGCAAATGCCCAGATAAAAAGCAGAATGAGCGATCGGGCCAATGGGTGCGCCCCCCACCCCGCCATGCGCTGAAAATCCGCTTCATCCGACAGCGAGACCGACAGGGCCCACACCCCAAGCGGCAGGGCCGCGAACAGCAGCGCGCCCGAAACCCGATGCAGGATCGACACCCAGCCCGGAAGCGGCAAATGGATGCGGAACAGATCGAGGTAAACGGGGCGCGCGATCGGCTTCACGGCGCGGTTTGTTTAGCAGTTAACGACGCTTGGCTGGCGCCGCGGCTTTCGGTTTGGTCTGCTTGGCCGTTTTTTTCGGCGTCTTCGTTTTCACCACGGCCTTCGCCACCGCCTGCGGCACCCGCTCGGCCAGACGCGGATCGAAGGGCTTCGGCAGGATGTAGTCCGGGCCGAATTTCAGTTTCTTCAGCTTGTAGGCCTTCAGCACCGACGCCGGCACCGGCTCGCGCGCCAGTTCGGCCAGCGCATTGACCGCGGCGATCAGCATGGGCTGGGTGATCTCCCTCGCCCGCGCGTCGAGGGCGCCGCGGAAGATGAACGGAAAGCCCAGCACGTTGTTGACCTGGTTCGGGAAATCCGAGCGTCCGGTCGCCATGATGAGATCGCTGCGCGCGGCCTTGGCTTTTTCCGGCAGGATTTCCGGATTGGGGTTGGCGAGCGCGAAGACCACCGGTTTGTCGGCCATGCTCTTCACCATCGCCGGGCTCACCAGATTGGCGCCGGAAACGCCGACGAAGACGTCGGCGCCAGCCATCGCCTCCTCCAGCGTGCGCAGCTTCGTTGCGCGCGCGTAGGCTTTCTTGAAGCTGTTGAGATCGGTGCGCGCCTTGTGCACCACGCCCTTTGAATCGACCAGCAGGATGTTGCGCTTCTGCGCGCCCATCGCCACCAGCAGATTCATCGACGCGATGCCCGCCGCGCCGGCGCCGAGACAGACGATCTTCGCGCTCTCCAGCGTCTTGCCCTGCACGTGCAGGGCGTTGATCAGGCCGGCGCAGATGATGACGGCGGTGCCGTGCTGGTCGTCGTGGAACACCGGGATGTCGAGCGACTTTTTCAGCGCCGCTTCGATCTCGAAGCAGTGCGGCGCGGCGATGTCCTCGAGGTTGATGCCGCCGAAAGTGGGCGCAATCGCTTCCACCACCTTGATGAAGTCCTGCGGCGTCTTGGCGTTGACTTCGATGTCGTAGACGTCGATGCCGGCGAACTGCTTGAACAGCACGGCCTTGCCTTCCATCACCGGCTTGGCGGCCAGCGGGCCGCGGTTGCCGAGGCCAAGGATCGCGGTGCCGTCGGTGATCACCGCGACCAGGTTGCCCTTGTTGGTGTAGTCGTAGGCCTTCGCGGGATTTTTCGCGATTTCCAGCACCGGCTGCGCCACACCCGGAGTGTAGGCAAGCGACAAATCCTCTTGCGTGGAACAGGGCTTGGACGACTCGACCGAAAGCTTGCCGGGCTTGGGCAGGCGATGGTAGTCGAGGGCTTTTTTCTTAAGGTCGGCTTGGCTCATGGGGCGAATACTGGCTGGATAAACAAGCCGCCATTATCGCGGATTTATCCGCGCTTGGCCCCGCACGGGGCCTACTGCCTCAGTCTTTCCAGATTTTGAGCTGGGCGCGCAGGCGCGCCACCGCCTGGGAATGCAGCTGGCAGACGCGCGATTCGGACACGCCGAGCACCGCGCCGATTTCCTTCAGGTTCATGTCCTGTTCGTAGTACATGCCCATCATGCTGCGCTCGCGCTCGGGAAGGCCGTGGATCGCGGCGACCAGACCGGCGCGGAACCCCTCGTCCTCCAGCACGGCGAGCGGATTGCTGCTGCCATCGACCAGATAGCGCTCCAGAAAACTGGCGCTGTCCTCATCGGAAAAGTCCTCGTAATACAGCAGCTGCGAACACTTCACGTCGCCCAGCATGGATTGATACTGGTCGATCGGCATGCCCAGTTCGGCCGAGATTTCATGTTCGCTCGGCGGCTTGCCGTTGCGCTGTTCCAGTCGGTGGATGGCCGCTTCGATCTGCCGCGACTTCTGCCGCACGTGGCGCGGCAGCCAGTCCACCTCGCGCAGTTCGTCAAGCATGGCGCCGCGGATGCGCTGCGTAGCATAGGACTCGAACTGCGCGCCCTGGGTGCCGTCGAAGCGGGATGCCGCGTCCATGAGGCCGATCAACCCGACCTGGATCAGGTCGTCGACTTCGACGCTGGCG
>JAUPLV010000144.1 GCA_030836725.1 Pseudomonadota bacterium
CGGGTGCCGAATTCGGTTTGGCCGACCGGGCGTACCGAGACGTTGGCATCGACGCGGAAGCTGCCTTCCTGCATGTTGCCGTCGCAGATGCCGATCCAGGTTACCAGCGTGTGCAGGGCGCGAGCGTAGGCGACCGCTTCGGCACTGGAACGCATCTCCGGCTCGGAGACGATTTCCAGCAGCGGCGTGCCGGCGCGGTTGAGGTCGATCCCGGTCATGCCGTGGAAGTCTTCGTGCAGCGACTTGCCGGCGTCTTCTTCCAGGTGGGCGCGGGTGAGGTTGATGGTTCTTTCTTCGCCATCGACCACGATTTTCAGCGCGCCGCCCTCGACGATGGGTTTCGCCAGTTGGCTGATCTGATAGCCCTTGGGCAGGTCGGGATAGAAGTAGTTCTTGCGGTCGAACACGTTGACGCGGTTGAGCGTCGCGCCGATGGCGAGGCCAAACTTGATCGCGCATTCCACCGCGCCCTTGTTCAGCACCGGCAGCACGCCGGGCAGCGCGATATCGACCGCGCTCGCCTGGGTGTTGGGCGCGGCGCCGAAGGCGGTGCTGCTACCGGAGAAAATCTTGGATTTGGTGGCGAGCTGGGTGTGGACTTCCAGCCCGATGACGGTTTCCCATTTCATTTTTTTTGTCTCCGCTGTTTGGGCTTGTCCGTTGATGAATTGAAGGCGACAAGTTTGGGCCAATTTATCCCACCGTCCTCATGGCAAAACTCTTGAATAAAACCGGCTGTGAAACGATTGACTACTTTGGCGTAGGCGCTAGCGAAGTCTTCGTTTCTGACTTTGGCTTCGTGGCCCAAAGGCTCAATGATTTCATCGTACATGTCGGCGTTGCCAGATATCAGCTCCCAGAACGACTGGCCACATAGCTTGGTGTAATCGCCCTTGTCGGGGCGGTTATCGCGTCCGTAACAACAGCCGTTCACGGCGATCAAATGCTTTTTCTGGCCGTATATGCGTTTTGCCTGCTTGAATTGATCGCGCATTTTTTTGATTTGGCTGGAATTCCCCCAGTTCGGGCCAGATTTGATCGAGACTATGTATCGAATCTCCTCGCGATCAAATTCCAGATCGATCCCCTCCGCATTGGATTTTCGCCCTGCATATGTAAGTGAGCAGACGTGAATGGCTAGCGATTCCAGGAAGTCGCCGAAAATCGTCTCCTCCTGAGAAGAGAGATAAGCATCAAGCAGTTGTTTTACGAGATCGGGGGCTGTTTCGAGATGCTTTGCCTTGAACAGGTAAGGGTTCTTTCGCGCGAGCAGCTTGCTGAGTTTCAGCCCTTCCAGGCTTTGCAGCCTTTTTTCGTGGAATTGCGGAATGTTCTTCTCGATGTACGCTGTCAGCGCTGCCTTTGTCGGTTTGGCCATAAGTTTCTCGATCCTGCAATAACACCATTTGAACACCAGTCACCTGGCGGGACATTTCGCAATATTCTTCCAACGCATCAATGCCGATGGCATTTCTGCCGAGTGCCTTGGCAGCCTTGAGTGTTGTTCCCGAACCGACAAACGGATCAAGTACGGTGTCGCCAGCATCGGTAAAGAGCTTGATGAACCATTCAGGCAAACTTTGCGGGAATGCGGCGCTGTGATTTTTGTTACCACATTCGGTGGCGAGATGTAGCACATTGGTTGGATAGGCCATCGGCCGGTCAAGCCAGTTGGCGATGTTCTTGCCAAAACCGCTGCCGACCTGGGAATCGAAACGCACTGTGTCATTTTTTCCGAGTGATTTCAGGCGGGCATCTGCCCAGTCACCCATCGGAACCATGACAGCTTCCTGATTCATTTTGAATTTTCTCGCCTTAGTGAAATGCAGACAGCGTTCCCAAGAATCCCTGAAACGATTCGGCCATTTTCCGGGGTAGCAGTTGCGCTTGTGCCAGATGTATTCTTCAGTCCATAGCCATCCCTGTTTACGTAGCGCGAGTATTAGCTCGATCACGTAAGTATGACGTTCGCCGTTTTCAGCCTTTTCCTTGATATTTAGTACGAATGACCCTGTGGGTTTCAATACGCGCAGGAATTCGGCCGACCGTTCGAGAAACCAGTCGACATATTTATCAGGTGGAATCCCACCATAGGTGTTTTTGCGGCGATCCGCATAGGGAGGGGAAGTCACGATAAGGTCGATACTGGAATCGTCAAAGGATTTCAGTACCGTTCCGCAATCTCCATGGATGACGTCGATAGTAGGCATAACGCTACAGTGTGGGTGTCCGGCTGTGCCAGTCGGTAGCGCGCTGATACTGATGGGCGATGTTGAGCATCTTCGCCTCGCTGAAATAATTGCCGACCAGCTGCAGGCCGATCGGCAGGCCCTTGGCGTCGAAGCCGCAGGGCAGCGACATGCCGGGCAAACCGGCGAGGTTGGCGGGAATGGTGTAGAGGTCGTTGAGATACATCTCGACCGGGTCGTCGGATTTTTCGCCGAGCCTGAACGCGGTGCCGGGCGCGGTGGGGCCGAGGATGACGTCGCAGACCTTGAACGCCTCGTTGAAGTCGTCGGCGATGAGGCGGCGGATTTTCTGCGCCTGCAGGTAATAGGCGTCGTAGTAGCCATGACTGAGCACGTAAGCGCCGATCATGATGCGGCGCTTCACCTCGGCGCCGAAGCCCTGCGCGCGGGTCTTGCAGTACATGTCGTCGAGGTTGGTGTATTCCGGCGCGCGGTAGCCGTAGCGGACGCCGTCGAAACGCGACAGGTTGGACGAGGCCTCGGCCGGGGCGAGCACGTAGTAGACGGGAATCGCGAGCTTCGAGTTGGCGAGGGATAGTTCGACTGTTGTCGCGCCGAGCTTTTTCAGTTCGGTCACCGCCGCTTCGACCGCCGCCGCGACTTCATTGTTGAGTCCCTCGGCGAAGAACTCGCGCGGCAGGCCGACGCGCAGGCCGGCCAGCGGCTGGTTGAGGTCGCGCGTGTAGTCTTCCTTTTCGCGGTCGAGGCTGGTCGAATCGCTGGGGTCGAAGCCGGTCATCACGTTCAGCAGCAGGGCGCAGTCCTCGGCCGACGGCGCCATCGGCCCGGCCTGGTCGAGGCTGGAGGCGAACGCGATCATGCCGAAACGCGACACCAGACCGTAGGTGGGCTTGAGGCCGGTGATGCCGCATAGCGCGGCCGGCTGGCGGATCGAGCCGCCGGTGTCGGTGCCGGTGGCGGCGGGCGCCATGCGCGCGGCGACGCAGGCCGCGGCGCCGCCGGAGGAGCCGCCGGGCACGTAGGCCGTGTTCCAGGGGTTTTTCACCGCGCCGAAATAACTGGTTTCGTTGCTGGACCCCATGGCGAATTCGTCCATGTTGGTCTTGCCCAGGCTCGGCATGCCGGCGGCCTTGAAGCGCTGGATCACGTGGGCGTCGTAGGGCGCGACGAAGTTGTGCAGCATTTTCGAGCCGCAGGTGGTGAGCCAGCCGTCGGTGCAGAAAATGTCCTTGTGGGCGATCGGAACGCCGGTCAGCGGGCCGGCCTTGCCGGCGGCGATGAGCGCATCGGCGGCAGCGGCCTCAAGCAGGGTTTTTCCGGCATCGACGGTAATGAAGGCGTTGATGGCCGGGTTCAGCGCGGCGATGCGGTCGAGGTACTGCTGCGCGAGTTCGCGGCTGGAAACCTGCCTGGCGGCGAGTTGCGCGGCGAGCGCGGAAAGGGACGTTTCGGACATGGCTTACTCGATGACTTTGGGCACGAGATACAGGCTGTTCTCGACGGCGGGGGCCACCGCCTGGAAGGCGGTGTGGCGGTCTGTTTCGGTGACGACGTCCTCGCGCAGGCGCTGATGGACCTCCTGCGCGTGGGCCATGGGAGCGATGCCGTCGGTATCCACTGTCTGCATGGCGGCGATCAGGTCGAAAATGGTATTGAGCTGGGCCTGCGTGGCATGGGCCTGCGCATCGTCGATTTCGATGCGCGCAAGGCGGGCGATGCGCTTGACGTCGTCCGGGCTGAGGGACATGAAAGCACCTTGATTACTTACGGGAACGAAGCCCATTAGAGTATCATAGCCTCCTTGTTTTTTATGTCATTTCGCCGCCTTTCAGGCAGGACGCACACGCCATGTTCAAGTTTTTGACCAGTTATCTCTCGACCGACCTCGCAATCGATCTCGGCACCGCCAACACGCTGATTTACGTGCGCGACCGGGGCATCGTGCTGGACGAGCCCTCGGTGGTGTCGATCCGCACCGATGTCGCCGCCGGCGGCAAGAAAACCGTGCAGGCGGTCGGAGCCGAAGCCAAGCGGATGCTGGGCCGCACCCCCGGCAACCTGCAGGCGATCCGCCCGATGAAGGACGGCGTCATCGCCGACTTCACCGTCACCGAGCAGATGCTCAAGTATTTCATCAAGAAAGTGCACGACACCCGGATGTTCCGCCCCAGCCCGCGCATCATCATCTGCGTGCCGTGCGGTTCGACCCAGGTGGAGCGCCGTGCGATCCGTGAATCGGCGATCGGCGCCGGGGCGCGCCAGGTTTTTCTGATCGAGGAACCGATGGCGGCGGCGATCGGCGCCGGCATGCCGGTGGCCGAGGCGACCGGCTCGATGGTGGTCGACATCGGTGGCGGCACCACCGAAGTTGGCGTGATCTCGCTCGGCGGCGTGGTGTATGCCAACTCGGTGCGCGTCGGCGGCGACCGCATGGATGAAGCCATCATCAGCTACATCCGCCGCAACTACGGCATGCTGATCGGCGAGGCGACCGCCGAGCAGATCAAGAAGAAAATGGGATCGGCCTTTCCCGGCGCCGAAGTGCTGGAAATGGAAGTCAAGGGCCGCAGCCTGGCCGAGGGCGTGCCGCGCAGCTTCAATGTGTCGTCCAACGAAATCCTCGAAGCGCTGACCGAGCCGCTGAATGCCATCGTCAGCGCGGTCAGGATGGCGCTGGAACAGACGCCGCCGGAGCTCGGTGCAGACATCGCCGAAAAAGGCATGGTGTTGACAGGTGGCGGCGCGTTGATGCGCGACCTCGATCGCCTGCTGATGGAGGAAACCGGCCTGCCGGTGATTGTTGCCGACGACCCGCTGACCTGTGTGGTGCGCGGTTGCGGGCGCGCCCTGGAAGACATGGATAAACTGGCGTCGGTGTTCACCAACGAGTGAGCGCTGCTGAACTAGGTACTGCTGACGGGAACGACTGATGGCGATGCCTGGCCAACTCATGTTCGCCCGCCGGCTGGGCCCGACGGCGCGCCTGTTGATCTGGCTTCTGGTCGGCGTGTCCTGTGTGGTGGTCGATGCCCGTTATCACGCGCTCGATGGTTTGCGCAGCGGGTTTTCGCTGTTGCTGCAACCGGCGCGCGCGATGATGCGCGCACCCACCGATATCGCTGCCGAACTCGGCGGTTTCTTTGTCCGTCACCGTCTCCTGCAAAAAGAGCGAGATGCCCTGCTGACTGAACGTGCGT
>JAUPLV010000145.1 GCA_030836725.1 Pseudomonadota bacterium
TCCCGGCCACGTCGTGGCGGATTCGAGCGGCTTCATCGAAGCCGATCCGGCCAACGGCGCGGTGTTCGGCGCCGGCTGCGCGTCGAATGCGCTGGACGTGAACCGTGCGGTGCAATCGGCGACCGCGGCGGCATTGAGAGCCATCCAGGTGGTCAATAAAGTAGCAAAGGCGGAGGCTTAAACATGGCTGACATCAAAGTCGCAGCGTATATCTGCAAGGGCTGCGGACTGGGCGAGCGCCTCGACACGGACGCGCTGGTCAAGGTCGCACAGAAGGACGGCAAGGTGCCGATGGCGAAGTCGCACGATTTCCTGTGCAACGCCGACGGTGTGGCGATGATCAGGAACGACATCGCCAACGAGGGCGTCACCCACGTCATGATCGGCGCCTGCTCGCGCCGCGCCAAGACCGAAGCGTTCCACTTCCCCGAAAACGCGGTGGCGCGCGCCAACCTGCGCGAAGGCGTGATCTGGATTCGCCCCGACACCGACGAGGCGCGCGAGACCACCCAGGAAATGGCGGAAGACTACATCCGCATGGGCTGCGCCGAAGTGAAGGCGATGACCGCGCCCGGCGGCAACCCCAACACCGGAACCAGCAAGACCCTGCTGGTGGTGGGCGGCGGCGTCACCGGCATGACCACTGCGATCGAAGCCTCGAAGACTGGCTATCCGGTGGTGCTGGTGGAAAAAACCAGCGCGCTCGGCGGCTGGGCAAGCAAGCTTTACAAGCGCATGCCGGTACACGAGCCGTTCAAGTCGCCCGCCGACACCGGCGTGGGCGATCTGGTCGCGCAGGTGATGGGCGACAGCAACATCAAGGTGTATCTGAACGCAACCGTCGCCAGGACCGACGGCGCGCCGGGCCGTTTCATCGTGGACATCGCCACCGAATCGGGCGCGACGCACACCGAAGACATCGGCGCCATCGTGCAGGCGAGCGGCTTCACCCTGTATGACATGAACAAGCTGCCGGAACTCGGCGGCGGCAAGTCGGCCAACGTGGTCGACCAGGCCGGCCTCGAAGCGCTGGCAACCGCCGCAGCGGCGGGCGACGGCGTGATCCGCCGTCCCGACGGCCAGCCGGTGAAATCCGTGGTGTTCGTGCAGTGCGCGGGCCAGCGCGATTCCACGGGCACGCATCTGTCGTACTGCTCCGGCTTCTGCTGCAACGCCAGTATCAAGCAGGCCATGTACTTCAAGGACGCCAATCCTTCGGTCGATACCACGATCATTTACAAGGATCTGCGCACCCCCGGCAACGGCGAGGATTTCTACCGCAGCGCGCAGGAAAAGGGCGTCATCTTCACCAAGGGCAATGTCGCCGAAGTGCTGCCCAACGGCGCCACCAGCACGGTGAAATTCCACGACCTGATCCTCGACGACAAGGACGCGGCAGTGGTGGACGTCGACCTGGTGGTGCTGGCCACCGGCCAGGTGCCGAACTCGGGCGTGGATATTTTTGCAGCGCCCAAGACCGCGGAAGAAGAGGCCGCGGTCGAGGTCAAGCCGATTTCCATCCTCAACCTGACCTACCGTCAGGGTACCGACGTGCCGCAGTTGAAGCAGGGTTTCACCGACTCGCACTTCATCTGCTTCCCTTATGAAACCCGCCGCACCGGCATCTACACCGCCGGCCCGGTGCGCCGTCCGATGGACATCGCGCAGGCGCGCGAGGACGCCACCGGCGCCGCGCTGAAGGCGATCCAGGCGCTGGAGAACGCCGAGCTCGGCCGTGCCGCGCATCCGCGTTCGGGCGACCTGTCGTTCCCGAAAGTGCGCCTTGAAGGCTGCACCCAGTGCAAGCGCTGTACCGTGGAATGCCCGTTCGGCGCCATCGACGAGGACGAGAAACGCTTCCCGCTGTTCAACGAAGCGCGCTGCCGCCGCTGCGGCACCTGCATGGGCGCCTGTCCGGTGCGCGTGATCTCGTTCGAGAACTACTCGGTCAACACCGTCGGCTCGCAGATCAAGGCAGTCGACATTCCCGACGAGTTCTCCGAAAAGCCGCGTATCCTGATCCTGGCGTGCGAGAACGACGCCTATCCGGCGCTCGACATGGCGGGCATGAACCGCAACGAGTATTCGGCCTTCGTGCGTATCATCCCGATCCGCTGCCTGGGTTCGGTCAACACCATCTGGGTGACCGATGCGCTCAACGCCGGCTACGACGGCGTCATGATGATGGGCTGCAAATCCGGCGACGAGTACCAGTGCCACTTCGTCAAAGGTTCCGAGCTGGGCCGTGTGCGCATGTCCAAGATCGACGACACGCTGAAAACGCTGAACCTGGAATCGGAGCGCGTACGTGACCTCGAAGTCGCCATCACCGACATCGAGCGGGTGCCCGAGATGATCAACAAGTATGCCGCCGAGCTGGTTGCCGTTGGCCCCAGCCCGTTCAAAGGCTTCTAACAGGAGAACCCACCATGAGCGCAAATACCGCAGTGGCGGAGAAATACCGCAATAATTTCCTGAAGGAAATCGAAGAACAGGTCGAGATGGGCGACTGGGTGAAGATGTGCATGCAATGCGGCGTCTGCTCCGGTTCCTGCCCGACCAATTTCCAGAGCGCGTGGGAACATCCGCCGCAGGAACTGTTCATGATGATCCGCGCCGGCAAGCGCGAGGAAGTGCTGACCACGACCTCGATGTGGAACTGCACCTCCTGCTACAACTGCATCGTGCGCTGCCCGCGCAAGCTGCCGATCACCCACATCATGCATGGCATCGCCGAATACGCGCACCGCATCGGCATGGCGCCGAAGATGCAGCCGACGCGCTTCTTCAGCGGCCTGTTCTGGAAGAACTGCACCAATACCGGTCGCGTCAACGAACTCAAGCTGTCGATGGGCCTGTACTTCAAGGACGGTTTCGCCCAGGGCATCAAGAACGGCATGGCCATGCAGTCGGTTGCGCTGGGCCTGGTCAAGGCCGGGCGTCTGAACGTGATGGAACTGTTCGGCGGCCACAAGTGCAAGGACCAGAAGGGCGTCCAGGCAATGCTGAAGAAAGCCTACGAAATCGAGCGCAGCCGCAAGGCCGCCAGGATGGAAGGCTGAGGAGAGATACAGAAATGGCCAAGAAAGAATACGCGTTTTATCCCGGCTGCTCGTCGCAGAAGGGCGCCTCCGCATCCAACTACCTCACCTCGGTCGAGGCGATGTGCAAGACCCTGGACGTCAAGCTCACCGAAATCCCCGACTGGAATTGCTGCGGCGCATCGATCGGCTACGCCGAGGCGGGCGAACTGCCGCGCCATGTGATGAATGCGCGCAACTTCGCGCTGTCCGAGAAAAACCTGCCCGGGCAGGAAATGGTTGCCACCTGCGCCGCCTGCTGGCTCGGCGCACGCGAAACCCGCGAGCGTCTGTCGCATTCCGACACACTGATGGCCGACACCCGCGAGGCGCTGAAGGAAGCCGGTCTCACCATCAACGAGATGCCGGAAATCCGCCACATGGTCGAAGTGCTGATCGAAGATCTCGGCTTCGAGGAAATGGCCAAGCACGTCGTGCGGCCGCTCGAAGGCGTGAAGATCGCGGGCTACGTCGGCTGCCAGACCAACCGTCCCTTCGGCGTCGCCGGCGAGTCGTTCGAAAACCCGATGTATCTCGACAAGATGGTCGAAATGGTCGGCGCCGAGCCGATCCCCGAATACGACATGAAGGTCACCTGCTGCGGTGGCGCGCTGGCGTTCTCCGAGCCGGAAAAGGCGCAGGCGCAGATCAAGGACATCATCGAGTCGGCCTATGACCATGGCGCCGAAATGATCGTCACGCCGTGCCCGCTGTGCCAGGCCAACGTCGAGATATACCAGGGTCAGATCAACCAGCGTTATGGCACCAAGTTCAACATCCCGGTGATGTATTACAGCCAGCTGATGGTCGTCGCCTACGGCGGCACCGCCAAGGAAGCCGCGCTGAACGGGCAGTTCATCAAGGCGCGCAAACTGGAAGAAATCGCCGCCAAACCGGTCAAGCGCTGAGCGTTTTCAGGGCATGTAAAAACAGGGGCCGCGAGCCCCTGTTTTTTCGTCCCTATCCAGCGTGGAAATGGCGGCTGTGGCTTCACCCGGATGGGGACGCGCTTTGCCGCCAGCCGAAGGGTTTAACCCAGCAGTCGGCCCAGTACGAAGGGCAGGATGCCGCCCTTGTTGTAGTACTCGACCTCGATCGGGGTGTCGATGCGCAGTTTGAGCGCGACGCGTTCAACATTGCCATTGGCGCGGTGGATCACCAGCGTCACGTCCTGCTGCGGGACGATGCCGGATTCGGTGCCTTCGAGGTCGAAGGTCTCGCTGCCGTCGAGTTTCAGCGTGGCGGCGTCGACGCCGTCCTTGAACTGACAGGGCAGCACGCCCATGCCGGCCAGGTTGGCGCGGTGGATGCGCTCGAAGCTCTTGGCGACGACGGCTTTCACGCCCAGGAGCGTGGTGCCCTTGGCCGCCCAGTCGCGGCTGGAGCCGGTGCCGTATTCCTCGCCGGCGAAGATCATCAGCGGCATGCCGTCGCGCTGGTATTCCATGGCGGCGTCGTAGATCGGTTTCTGTTCGCCGTCCTTCAGCGTGATGCCGCCCTCGCTGCCGGGGATCATCAGGTTCTTGATGCGCACGTTGGCGAAGGTGCCGCGCATCATCACCTCGTGGTTGCCGCGGCGCGCGCCGTAGCTGTTGAAGTCGGCCTTCTCGACACCGTGCTGGGTGAGGTACAGGCCGGCCGGCGAAGTCGGCTTGATGCCGCCGGCGGGGCTGATGTGGTCGGTGGTGACCGAGTCGCCGAAGATCGCCAGGGCGCGCGCGCCCTTGATGGAAGCACCCTCTCCCCCCGCCCCTCCCCCGCTTGCGGGGGAGGGGCGGAAGAACGGCGGCTCCTGGATGTAGGTCGATTTGCCGTCCCACTCATAGACCGCGCCGGTGGGCGCGGGCACGCCGTCCCACAGCGGGTTGTCGGCGCCGACGTCGGCATAGCTCTTGTAGGCGCCGGCGTCCATCGAGTGGTGCAGCAGCGCCGCGACTTCCTCGTTGCTCGGCCAGAGGTCCTTCAGGTACACCGGCCCGTTCTTGCCGGCGCCGATCGGTTCCTTGTCGACGTTGAACGGTACGCGCCCGGCAAGCGCGAAGGCCACCACCAGCGGCGGCGACATGAGGAAGTTGGCCTTGACGTTCTGGTGCACCCGCGCCTCGAAGTTGCGGTTGCCGGACAGCACCGAGCAGGCGACGAGGTCGTTGTCGAGCACGGTTTTCTCGATCGCTTCCGGCAGCGGGCCGGAGTTGCCGATGCAGGTGGTGCAGCCGTAGCCGACCACGCCGAAGCCGAGCTGTTCGAGGTAGGTAAGCAGGCCGGCGGCCTTCAGGTATTCGGTCACCGCGCGCGAG
>JAUPLV010000039.1 GCA_030836725.1 Pseudomonadota bacterium
GTAGCCCATGCGCGTGCGCAGGCCGTTGAACCAGCGATTCAGGGTGAGGATCAGGGTGTAGCCGGTGTCGCCCAGATAGGCCAGCCAGCGCGCGTGCTGCATCACGCCGTCGAACAGGTCGCCGTGCGTGACCAGAAAGCGCTTGCCGTCGGCGCCGACGTGGATCACCTCGTCCGCCACCTCGATCTCGCCGAAGGCCAGCCCCATGAATTGCCGCGCCATCGAATCGTGGTTGCCGGGCACGTAAATCACCCGCGTGCCCCTGCGCGCCTTGCGCAAAATCTTTTGCACTACGTCGTTGTGGGGCTGCGGCCAATACCAGCCGCGGCGCAGTTGCCAGCCGTCGATGATGTCGCCGACCAGATAGAGCGTGTCGGATTCGTTGTGCTTCAGGAAATCGAGCAGATAACGGGCCTGGCAGCCGGCCGTGCCCAGGTGGATATCGGAAATCCACAAGGTGCGGTAGTGGCGGGGCGGATGTTCGACCGGGAGGTCGGGGGGTAAGCTGGCCGTCTGCCCCGAAGGGTAGAAACCTGCGCCGGATGGCAGCGGAGCGGGGCCATCGGGACGCGCGCGGAGCAGATTCGTGACGCGATTCAGCATGCCGCCATCAGGCCACGCGCATGTGACGCCGGCGTGGCATTCAGGTGAAGCTTTGGTGACGCTCCGCCTGAAGGTGTGGGATGAAGGCAGGGTTTAAGGCGGCGCTGATCGATTGGTCATTGCGAGCGAAGCAATGACACGTTGATCAGCGCGAGAACAGTTCCAGCAGCGCGTCCTGGGCGCGATAGGGCTGGGCGCGGCGCGGGGTGCGGCGGCGATAGCTGCCGTCGGACTGCATTTCCCAGGCCTGGATGTTGTCGCGCAGGTAGGGCTTCAATCCTTCGGCGATGACGCGCTTCTTCAGCTTGGGGTTGAGGATGGGGAAGCCGGTTTCGATGCGGCGGAAGAAGTTGCGGTCCATCCAGTCGGCGGAGGACAGATACACCTGCTCGTCGCCGCCGTTTTTGAAATAGAAGATGCGCGTGTGTTCGAGGAAGCGCCCGACGATGGAGCGCACCCGGATATTGTCCGACAGGCCGGCGATGCCGGGGCGCAGCGCGCAGACGCCGCGGATGATGAGGTCGATCTTCACTCCGGCCTGCGACGCGGCGTACAGCGCGGCGATGACCTGCGGTTCGAGCAGCGCGTTCATCTTGGCGACGATGGCGGCGGGCTTGCCGGCGGCGGACAGTTCGGCCTCGCGGTTGATCGCGGCGACGACTTCGCTGTGCAGGGTGAACGGCGCCTGCCACAGGCGCTTCAGCTTGCCGGCCTTGCCCAGCCCGGTGATCTGGGTGAACAGGCTGCCGACGTCGGCGGTGATGGCTTCGTCGGCGGTCAGAAGGCCGAAGTCGGTGTAGAGGCGCGCGGTGCGGGCGTGGTAGTTGCCGGTGCCCAGATGCGCGTAGCGGCGCAGCACGCCTTCTTCGCGGCGGATCACCAGCGCCAGCTTGGCGTGGGTCTTGTGGCCGACCACGCCGTAAATCACATGCGCGCCGACCTCTTCCAGCTTGGCGGCCCAGTTGATGTTGGCTTCCTCGTCGAAGCGCGCCATCAGCTCGACCACCACGGTGACCTCCTTGCCCGACTGCGCTGCGCGGATCAGCGCCTGCATCAGTTTCGAGTCGGTGCCGGTGCGGTACACCGTCTGCCGCATGGCGACGACGTGGGGGTCGGCGGCGGCCTGCTCGATGAAGTCGATCACCGGCTGGAAGGATTCGAACGGGTGGTGCAGCAGGATGTCGTTTTTGCGGATGTGCGCGAAGATGTCGTCCTGCTTGGACAGTCGCGCCGGCAGGGCCGGGACGAAGGGGCGGAATTTGAGGTCGGGGCGGTCGACCCAGTCGGGCACCTGCATCAGCCGTACCAGATTGACCGGGCCGTGCTCCTGGTAGAGGGCGTCGGCGTCGAGTTCGAACTGCTCCAGCAAAAACGCCGTCATCGACGCCGAGCAGTTATCGGCCACTTCCAGCCGCACCGCCGCGCCGTAGTGCCGCTGCGGCAGTTCGCCCTGCAGCGCCTGGCGCAGGTTCTTGGTTTCCTCGTCGTCGACGAACAGATCGGAGTTGCGGGTGACGCGGAACTGGTAACAGCCGGCTACCGTCATGCCGGAAAACAGTTCGCCGACGTGGGCGTGCAGGATCGACGACAGGAACACGAAGCCGTATTCGCAGCCGGCGATTTCTTCCGGGAGGTGGATGACGCGCGGCAGGGAACGCGGCGCCTGGACCACGGCGGCGCCGGAATTGCGGCCGAAGGCGTCGCGCCCGGACAGTTCGACCGCGAAGTTGAGGCTCTTGTTGAGCACGCGCGGGAACGGGTGCGAGGGGTCGAGTCCCACCGGGGTCAGCACCGGCATCAGCTCGCGGAAAAAATAGTCGCGGATCCACGCCGCCTGGGTTTCGTTCCAGTGGGTGCGGCGGAAAAAGTGGATGCCCTGTTCGGCCAGTTCGGGAATGACCGCCTGGTTGAACAGTTCGTACTGCCTGGCGACCAGCGCATGCGCCGTTTCCGACACCGCGCGGTATTGCTGGCGCGGCGTCATGCCGTCGGGCGAGCGCTGGGTCGAATTGGCGCGAATCTGCTCCTTCAGGCCGGCGACGCGCACCTCGAAGAATTCGTCCAGGTTGCTGGAAAAGATGCAGAGAAACTTCAGCCGTTCCAGCAGGGGGATGGAAGGATCGTCGGCCTGAGCCAGCACGCGGCGCTGAAATTCGAGAATGCCGAGTTCGCGGTTGATCAGGGTGTCGGGACTGGGAGGGTTCATGATCGGTTATTCGTGGTGTGCTTCAATGATAAACGTCCGC
The DNA here is from genome assembly GCA_030836725.1 of Pseudomonadota bacterium. Classification (GTDB taxonomy): domain Bacteria; phylum Pseudomonadota; class Gammaproteobacteria; order Burkholderiales; family Thiobacillaceae; genus Thiobacillus. The sequence goes on from JAUPLV010000039.1 coordinate 2,850, forward strand.
GTTCATCCTGACATGACAGATATATGACAACCCCGCATCCGCTTGAAATCGAACTCAAGCTTTCCTTGCCGCCGCAACAGGTCGGCGCTTTCCTCCGGCGGATGGCGCGCCGGCGCAGCGCGCCGGTTCGGCAGGAGCTGATCACCCGTTATTTCGATACCCCCGAGTTTGCCTTGAGCGCGCAGGGTGTCGCGTTGCGGGTGCGGCGGCTGGGACGGCGCTGGCTGCAGACGCTGAAAACCGAGGGCGAGCGGCAGGGCGGGCTGTCGCGGCGCGCCGAGTTCGAGATGCCGGTCGGCCGCGGCAGCCCGGACTGGACGCGCTTTCCAGCCGAGGCGCTGGCCTATGTGCCGGAGGCGCTGCGCGCGCAACTGGTGCCGGTGTTCGAGACACGCTTCAACAGGACGGCATGGCTCATCAAGGGCCGCGGCGGCGCGCTGATCGAGGTGGCTCTGGACGTCGGCGAGGTGCGCGCCGGCGAGCGCAGCCAGGCGATCTGCGAGGTCGAGCTCGAACTGAAAGCCGGCCAGCCGGATGCGCTGTTCGCGCTGGCGCTGGAGTGGGCCGCCGCGTTCGACTGCCTGCCGTTTGATAGCAGCAAGGCCGAACGCGGCGTGCGCCTGGCGCACGGCGAGCCGGAGGCGCCGGTGAAATCGGCGCCGCTGGTGCTGCATCGCGCCATGAGCGTGGAAGACGGCTTTGCCGCGATCTGCCAGGCGTGTCTCGCGCAGTTTCAGGCCAATCTTCCGGGGGTGCAGGGTGTTCTCCCACCCCCGCATGGGGGAGAGCACCCTGACGGGCATGAAGGAGCGAACGCTGAGCCCACGGCGAGCCCCCTCCCCAACCCTCCCCCACAAGCGGGAGAGGGAGTGAACGCTGAGCCCACGGCGATTAATGAATACGTGCATCAGGCGCGGGTGGCGCTGCGGCGGCTGCGCGCGGCGCTGCGGCTGTATCGCCGGGTGTGCGTGTTGCCGGACGAGCTGATGGTCGGCCTGCGCGCGCTGGCCGCCGCGCTTGGCCCGGCGCGCGACTGGGATGTGCTGTGCAGCGAAACCCTGCCGGCGATTGCGCCGCATTTTCCGGACAGCGCGCGCTGGCAGCGCGGGCTGGGGGCGCTGGAGGCGCGCCGCGCCGAAGTGCGTGCGGCCATGCGGGCGGCAGTCATCCAGGCGCGTCCGGGCGCCTGGCTGCTGGCGATGCAGCGCTGGCTGCTGCGGCATGGCTGGCGTGGCGTGCCGGAGACGCAGCGTTTCGTCCAGTTGTCGCCCCTGGACAAATGGGCGCGTCAGGCGCTGCGGAAAGGGCATCGCCGCATTGCTCCGGGCGCGCGCGATTTCGCCAGGCTGCAGCCGGCGCAACGGCATGCGCTGCGCATCGCGATCAAGCGGCAGCGTTATGCGGCCGAGTTTTTCCAGGCGTTGTTTGCCGGCCGCCGGCAGGCTCGCTATCTGACTGTGCTGAGGGAAGCCCAGGACGCTCTGGGGCGCAGCAACGACGCGCGCATAGCCTGGACCCTGCTGACGGCGGGGCATACGACTCCACACGTTCTTCAGAACGTAGTGGATCGGGGTACTTCAGGGCAAGTGGATGCGGGGCCGATGGGCGATTTCGTCCTGGGCTGGCTCGCCGCGAAACAGGCGGAGGCGGCGAACGGCGAGAACGCCGCGCCGGTGCGCGCGATCCTGAAACTGAAGCATTACTGGTAGAAATACGCAGCCCCGAGGCTGCGGCGATGGCGGGTGGGGGCGCAGCCTGTCATCTTCCGTTCACCCGTATGCCGCACAATTGTCATCCGCACGTATTCAAATTCAGACATTTTGGAGGCAAGACGGATGGATCTTATTTTGTGGCGACATGCCGAGGCGGAGGACGGACTCCCCGATCTCGCCCGCGAACTCACCGGCCGCGGGCGCAAGCAGGCATCGCGCATGGCCGACTGGCTCAACCCGCGACTGCCGCCGGACATTCGCATTCTTGCCAGCCCGGCGGCCCGCACCCTGCAAACCGCGCAGGCGCTGGGGCGCGAATACGATGAGGCGTCCGCGCTTGCGCCGGGGGCCAACGCGGAAGACGTGCTGGCCGCCGCGGGCTGGCCGGATGCGCCTTATCCGGTGCTGATCGTCGGGCATCAGCCCACGCTGGGGCAGGTGGCGATGCAACTGCTGGCCGGGCAGGCCGGAGATTTGACCGTGAAAAAAGGCGGCATCTGGTGGTTCCAGGGGCGCGAACGGGGAGGGCGCGTGCAGGTGGTATTGCGCGCTGTTGCAGCGCCCGACTGGTTATAATGATCATGTGATTACCCTATCGATTCCGTGTGAGGCGAATCCTCCCGCCCCGGCTACGCTGACGAGGTACGTGCAGTGCCGGGCTGGCTAAGCAGTTTGCGCGACCTGATCCTGGAGGCGGGTCCGGGGCGCCGCCTCATGCTTGCCCTGCTGGTGCTGGCGCCGCTGGCTGCGCTGGCCGCCGCCTATTTCTGGTTCAACCCCCCTGTCTATCGCGTGCTGTATTCGCAGCTATCCGACCGCGCGGGCGGCGAGGTCATCACCGCGCTTGAACAGTTCGACATTCCCTATCGCCTGACTCCGACCGACGGCTCCATCGAGGTGCCGACCGACCAGTTGCACGCGGCGCGCTACCGTCTGGCCGCGCGGGGCCTGCCCAAATCCGACGCCGAGGCGCAGGATGAAATCGACCGCGCCCCCCGTTTTGGGGCGTCCTCGCTGCAGGAGCAGCAGCGCTTTCAGCGCGCACTCGAGATCGACCTGGCGCGCTCGGTACAGACGCTGGAGGCGGTCGAGCTTGCACGCGTCCACCTCGCGCTGCCCAAGGTTTCGCCGTTCCTGCGCGACGCACCGCCCGCCACCGCCGCGGTGCTGGTGCGGCTGCGCCCCGGTGCGAAACTCGATGCGGAGCAGGTGGCGACCATCCAGACCCTGGTGGCCGCCAGCGTGCCGCGCCTGAAACGCGGCGAGGTGCAGGTGCTCGATCCGCGCGGCGTCCTGCTCGGCGGCGCCGCGCCCGAAATGGTGCAGTCGCAACGCCTGGCGCTGGAACAGGATCTGGCGCGGCGGGCGCTGGCGGTGTTGACGCCGTGGCTGGGCGAAGACCGCGTCAGCGTGCAGGTGACCGCCGCGCTGGAGGACAGCGAAACCCGGCAGACGGTCGAGCACGTGCGCAATGTCGTGGTGGCGGGAGAGGCGCGCCCGCTGGAAAAAACCGTGCGCACCACGCTCGTGCCGGAAGGCCGCATCCAGCGCCTCAATGCCATCGTGATTCTGGGATTCGACGCCAGCGCCGACGAACTCAGGCGGGCCGAGAACATGGCGCGCCAGGCGCTGGGACTGCTGCCCTCGCGAGGCGACATGCTGAGCGTGTATGCGTTGCCCGCGGCGGCGCCCAAACCGTCGGCCGGGCTTCCCGGGGCAACACCCCGCGAGCCGGTTTCCGTCCCGGCTTCCCAGGCGCATCCGGCCAGTCCGCCGCCGGCCGTGGCCGCGCCTTTCGCCTTGCCGCCCTGGTCGCTGGCCGCTGCGGCGGCGATCCTGCTCGGGTTCGCGGCCATGGTCTGGCTGTGGCTCCGCCGGACGCCCGCCGCCGAATTGGAGCAGGGTGATTTCGGCGAAGAACTTGAGGCGGTGCGCAATCAGGTGCTGGCCAATCCACGCGTGACGGCGGATGTCATCAAGCTGTGGATGCGCGCATGAGCCGCCGCATGGATCAAACCAGGATGCGCGCATGAGTAGCCGCATGGATCAAGCCAGGAGGCGCGCATGAGCCAGGCCGGAATCGAGAAATCCGCCGCGCTGCTCCTCGCCCTGGGCGAGGAGGCCACGGCTGCCGTGTTCCGTTATCTGAGCCCGCTGGAAGTGAGCCGGCTCGGCGGCGCCATGCGCGAACTGGAGGTGCTGCCGCGCGAGCGCGTGCGCGCGATCCTGCGCGATCACGCCGCCGAAGCCGCCGAACAGACCGGGTTTGCCGCGGACACCGGGCGTTTTCTCGATGAGGCCCTCAATCTGGCAATGAGCCCGGAACGCGCCCAGACGATATTGCAGCGGCTGGGCGCCTCCGGTGCGCAGGCGCTGGAGAGGCTGGCCTGGCGCGAACCGGCGGAGATCGCCGGCCTGCTGGAGGCGCAGCCGCCGCAGTTGATCGCCGTGGTGATATCGCAGTTGCCGCGCGATGTCGCCGCCGCGGTGCTCGACGTTCTGCCCGGCGCTGTCCGCGCCAATGCCCTGCAGAGCCTGGCGCACAGCGAGGCGCCCAGCCCGGACATGCTGCGTGAACTGGACGGCTGGCTGGCCAGTCTCGAAGCCGTCGCGCCGTCCCAGGGCGAGGCGGCGGTTGCCAGCCTGCTGGGGCAGATGAGCGAGGGCAGCGCGGCGGCTGCCTTGAGCCAGCTCGACCAGAACGATGCGGAACTGGCGGCGCGCCTGCGCGTGCGCAATCTGGCGTTCGAGGATCTGGCGCAGTTGCCCGAGGCGAGCCGTAAAACCTTTTTGCGCAACATCGGCGCGCGCACCCTGCTGCATGCGCTGAAGGGCAGCGACGGGCGGGTGCTCGACGCGCTCGCCGCGGTGATGACGCCAACAGCGGCGCAGCGCATGCGCGACGACCTCGATACCCTGGGCGCATTGCCGGTGACCGCAATCCAGGAGGCCCAGGACGAAGCCGGCGCCACCTTGCGGCGGCTGGCGGCGGAGGGAGCGATCCTGTTTCCGGAAGAGGAGGCGGCATGAACACGCACGACGACAGCAGGCTGAATGACGCCACGTCAGATCAAGCCACGCCCGATCAAGCCATGCCAAATCAAGCCACGGCATTCGAACAGTGGGAAGTGGTGGAACTGGTCGCGCCACCCACCGAGGATATCGAGGCCGAGCTGGGTAGGCTGCGCGAAGCCGCGCGTGCCGAGGGCCATGCCGAAGGGCTGGTTGCCGGGCGGGCGGAAGGGGAGATGGCCTGCGCGCGGATGAAACAGCTGGTCGAAAGCTTCAGCGACACCCTCGACAACTTTGATTTTCGCCTCGCCGACATGGTGCTCGAACTGGCGCTCGACGTCGCGCGTCAGGTAGTGGCGGGCGAACTCGCGGCACGCCCTGAACGCATTCTCGATGTGGTCAACCTGGCGCTGAAACAGATGGCCGAAACCAGCCGCGAGGCGCGCCTGCTGCTGCACCCGGATGACGCCGCGCTGGTGCGCCCGTATCTGAATCAGGCGCTGGACAGGAACCGCCTGCGCATCGTGGAAGATATCCGCATCGAGCGCGGCGGCTGCCTGATCGAAACCGCCCAGGGCGATCTCGACGCTACCCTGCCGGCGCGCTGGCGCCAGGTGGTGCAGGTGCTCGGCTCCAACCAGAACTGGATCGACTAATCCCGGGAACCTCAGTTGACCGCTCTCGCTTTCCTTTCGTTATCATTTTTGTCCATGGTACTTGGTCAGGTCGTTTCATTGCCCGTCAAAGTCGCTACGCATTCGATTGCACGACTGCCGAGCCCTCTGGCGGCGTTGCTCCTCGTAGCATGGAATGACCATGCCGCCTCGTCGCGCCTTGCCAGCCGACTCGACAGCCGCACACTCGAACGCGTCCAACTGAGGTTCCCGGGATAATGGACCGCATCGTCCGCCTGCGCGAATACCTGGCTGACTGCCGGCGCGCGGTGAGGTGGGCGACGCCGATTGCCGCCAGCGGACGGCTGACCCGGATGTCGGGGCTGGTGATGGAAGTGGTGGGGCTGCGCCTGCCGGTGGGCAGCCAGTGCCAGGTGCAGGTGCCGGGGGGGCAGAGCATCGAAGCCGAGGTGGCCGGGTTTTCCGGCGACTGTCTGTTCATCGTGCCGGCCACCGACATTTATGGCGTGATGCCCGGTGCGCGGGTGATTCCCGATAATCCGATGGCGGCGCAACCGCCGCGCCTGGGGATGCGCTATTTTCCGCGCCGCCGTGCGCAGGATCGGGTGCGCCAGGTGCCGGTGGGCGAGCGTCTGCTGGGCCGCGTGCTCGACGGCGCCGGGCGCCCTCTGGACGGGCGAGGGCCGCTTTCGCTGGAACGCCGGGTGCCGCTGTATGGCCGCCCGATCAATCCGCTGGAACGGGCGCCGATCCGGCAGACCCTGGACGTCGGCGTGCGTGCGATCAATGGTTTGTTGACGGTGGGGCGCGGGCAGCGGCTGGGCCTGTTCGCCGGCAGCGGCGTCGGCAAGAGCGTTTTGCTGGGAATGATGGCGCGCTACACCGAAGCCGACGTGGTGGTGGTGGGCCTGATCGGCGAACGCGGCCGCGAGGTCAAGGAGTTCATCGACAACATCCTGGGCGAGGAGGGGATGGCGCGCGCCGTGGTGGTGGCGTCGCCGGCCGATCATCCGCCGTTGATGCGGCTGAACGGCGCGGCCTATGCGATGTCGATCGCCGAGTATTTTCGCGATCAGGGCAAGCATGTGCTGCTGATCATGGATTCGCTCACCCGTTACGCGATGGCGCAGCGCGAGGTGGCGCTGGCGATCGGCGAACCGCCCGCAACCAAGGGCTACCCGCCGTCGGTCTTCGCCAAGCTGCCGCAACTGGCCGAACGCGCAGGCAACGGCCGCACCGGCAGCGGCTCGATCACCGCGTTTTTTACCGTGCTGATGGAAGGCGACGACCAGCAGGATCCGGTCGCCGATGCGGCGCGCGCGATCCTCGACGGCCATATCGTGTTGAGCCGCGATCTGGCCGATGCCGGGCATTATCCCGCGATCGACATCGAAGCCTCGATCAGCCGCGTCCAGCCCGACCTGCTCTCCGAGGAGGCGCTGGAGCGAACCCGCCGATTCAAGTATCTCTATTCGCGCTACATGCGCAGCCGCGACCTGCTGGCCGTCGGCGCCTATGTTCCGGGCGCGGACCTGGTGCTGGACGAAGGCGTGCGTCTTTATCCGAGAATGCAGGGCTATCTGATGCAGGGCATGCGTGAACGCGCCTCGCTGGATTCCGCCCGCGCCGGTCTGGATGAGGTGCTCGGATGAAGCCCTTTGCCCTGGCGGGCGTGCTGAAACTGGCGGATTGGCGGAGCGAAACCCAGGCGCGCTCGGTCAAGCGCGCGCATGGCCTCTGGCTGCGTGCGCGCGGCCGCTTGGTGCGGCTCGCCACCGTGCGCAATGCCCGCATCGCGCAACTGGCCGGCGAGCTACGTGACGGCGTGACCGCGGCGCAATTGCAGGAGACGAGCCGTCTGCAGCATGCGCAGACGGCTGAAATTCAGGCCGCCCAGGCCGATGTCGACGCCGCGTACAGGGACTGGCAGGCGCTCCTGGCCGAATGGATGCTGGTCGAAAATCGGCGCAAGGCGATGCGCCTGCTGGAGCAGCGCCATCTGGCGCAGCTTGCCGTCCAGCAAAAACGCATCGAGCAGCGCCAGCACGACGAGCTGGTTGAGCTGGCGTTTCACCGGGCAGCCGGACGGCGGAGGAATGATGCAACTGCTTGAGCTCAGCCCGGCTGAAGTCGCTTTTCTGACCTCGCCGCCCGCCGCGATCGACCGGCTGCAGGCGCACCTGACCCGCCGGCTGGCCGCGACGCTGACGGCGCGTCTGCGCTTGCCGGTCGAGGTCGCGGCGCAACCCGTCGACGCGCCGGTGGACGCGCCGCCGAAGCCCCTCTGGCTGCCCGATGCCGGGTTGGCCACGCTGTGGCTGACGCGCCGGCTCGGTGGCCAGCGCGTGACGGGGGCGACGCCCTTTGTGCCCGACACCCTGATCCATACCCTGGATGCCGCGCTGGCGGAAAGCTGGCTGGATACGGCAGCGCAAGCCACGCCCGCCGGCGCAATGGCGTGGCGGATCACGGCGGATTTGACGCGGGCTACGCTCGTCGTGCACTTGCCGCACACCCAAAACGAGATGACGCGCTGGGCGCGAGGAGCGATACGGCATGGCTAGGCTTGTTGCGGCGGGTACTTTGTTGCTGATTTCGTCGCCGGCGCTGGCTGCGTCCGACGCCGCCGGCAGTGTGCTGACGGTGCTGTTGAGCCTTGCCCTGATCCTGGGCGGATTCGTCGCCCTGGCGTGGCTGGTCCGGCGCTATCTGCCGGGAATGGGTGCGCAAGGCGCGGTCAAGGTGGTGGGGACGACCGCGGTCGGGCCACGCGAGCGGGTGGTGGTGGTCGAGGTCGACGACACCTGGCTGCTGCTGGGGGTGGGCGGCGGCAATGTGCGGCTGCTGCACACCCTGCCAAAGCCCGCCGACGCAGGCAAACTCCAAACGGAGCGGCCATGATGCGAACGATCCTGGCTCTGGCGGCATTGCTGTCGAGCGTGTCCGCACTGGGCGCGGACAGCGCCGTACCCTTGCTGAGCGTGACGCCCGCCGCGGGCGGGCAGGTGATCGGGGTGCCGGGCGCGAGCCTGCCGTGGCTGCTGCTGTTCCCGTTCCTGCCGGCCCTGCTGCTGGCGTTCACCGCCTTCACCCGCATTGCCGTGGTGCTGTTTTTACTGCGGCAGGGGCTGGGCAGCCCTACCGCGCCGCCGAATCTGGTGCTGACCGGGCTGGCGCTGCTGCTGACGATTTTCGTGATGTCGCCCGCGCTCAAGACCATCGATGCCGAAGCCTATCAGCCCTTTCTTGCCGGGACGCTGAGCTTCGACGAAGCTGCCGGGAAAGCCGCGTCGCCGCTGAAAAGCTTCATGCTGCGGCAGACCCGCGCCGAGGATCTGGGCCTGTTCACCGGCGACGACAAGACCATCGATCCGAAGCAGCCCGACAGCGTGCCGCTGGCCGCGCTGGCGCCGGCTTTCCTCACCAGCGAACTGAAGACCGCGTTCCAGATCGGCTTCATGGTGGTGCTGCCGTTCCTGGTGATCGACCTGGTGGTGGCCGCCGTGCTGACCGCGCTGGGCATGATCATGCTGCCGCCGCAACTGGTATCGCTGCCGCTCAAGTTGCTGCTGTTCGTCACCGTCGACGGCTGGCATCTGCTGGTCGGTTCGCTGATAGGCAGCTTCTGATGGAAGGCGGTGCTTTTTAATGGAAGGCGTGGCGCGCGACGCGCTCTGGCTGTTCGTGCTGATCGCCGCGCCGCTGTTGCTGGCGGGGCTGGCGACCGCATTCGTTATCAGCCTGTTCCAGGCCGCCACGCAAATCCTCGAACCGACGCTGTCCTTCGTGCCCAAGCTCGTCGTCATGCTGATCGTGCTGGCGGTGCTGGGCGGCTGGATGGGCGGGCAGCTGGTCGAGTTCGCGCGCGACCTGCTGACCGGTTTCCCGGGCCTGATCGAGTGAGCGCTCGATGCCGCTGAACGAAGCGGGCATGGCGGCCGGGTTGTTCGTCTTCGCCCGCCTCGCCGGCTGGGCGCTGTTCGATCCGCTGACCGGCCGCCTGCCGGTTCCGCTGCGACTGATGCTGGCGGCTGCTCTGGCCGCCGCGCTGGCGCCGGGCCTGGCGCTCGCTGCAATCGATCCCTTCACCGTGCAGGGTATGCTGGCCTTGGGACTGGAAGGCGTCTGGGGCGCGGCGCTGGCGCTTTGCGTGCGGCTGGTTTTTGCCGCGGTCGAGGCCGTGCTGTCATGGACCGGCCACACCGCGACCGGCGGCCTGCTGACCCTGACCGACGAGCAGGCGGCGCCGGCGGATACCGCCTGGCGCGCGCTGGCGGGGTGGCTGGCGGCGATGGCGTTTCTGGGGGCCAGCGGCCATCTGCTGGTCGTCGACGCGCTGCGCGACAGCTTCGCCGCCATGCCCGTTGCCGTCCTGCCCGCCGCAACCGATCTGCGCCAGCTGGCCGAAGCCGGCGGCTGGCTGTTCGCCACCGGCGTGCAACTGGCCTTGCCGCTGCTGGCCCTGGCGCTGCTGATCCAGCTGGCATTCGGCATCGTGGCGCGTACCACCCCGGGGCTGGACATGTTTTCGGCCGGCCTCGGCATCGCGGCGCTGGGGCTGATGGCCGCCTGGGTCTGGGCGGCGCCGCTGGTCGCGCACGGTATCGGCCTGGGCATCGGAGAGCTGTCTGGCTGGTTGGGCTGGCTCAGGTGAGTCAGCATCCGGAAATGATGCTGCATGGCACGACCCCAACGCGCTGCGTTGCCGCGATCACGTCAGCCTGAAAACGAACCTGGAGCTTTATGCCGTGAGCGAGAACCCGATTTCAGATGCCCTTGTTCTGTTTGGCGCCACGGGCGATCTTGCCCGCCGCAAGATATTTCCGGCACTGCATGACATGTTGCGTCACGGCCGCACGCTGCCGCCCATTGTCTGCGTGGCGAATTCCCCCGGCTGGGATATTGAGCGCTTGCGCGCCCACGCCCATGATGGAATCAATGAGTTTGGAGGCGGGGCGGACGAGACCGTGTTCCGCAACCTGGCCAGCTTGCTGACCTATATCAACGGCGATTACGAAGACCCCACCACTTTCGTCGAACTGCGCCGCGCGCTGGAGAACCAGCAACGCCCGCTGCATTACTTTGCCATTCCGCCGGCCATGTTTCCCGTGGTGGTGCGCGGGCTGGCTGCGGCCGGTTGCACCGAGGGCGCGCGCGTGGTGGTGGAGAAGCCCTTCGGGCGCGACCTGGAATCGGCGCAATCGCTCAATGCGACGCTGTACGAGGCGCTGCCCGAATCCGGAATCTTCCGCATCGATCATTACCTGGGCAAGGAGGCGGTGCAGAACATTCTGTATTTCCGTTTTGCCAACTCCTTTCTCGAACCGATCTGGAACCGCAACCATATCCGGCAGATCCAGATCACCATGTCGGAGAATTTCGGCGTGGCCGGGCGGGGGCGCTTTTACGATTCGGTCGGGGCCATCCGTGACGTGCTGCAGAACCATCTGTTGCAGATTCTCGCCCTGCTGGCGATGGAGCCGCCGCTCGGTACCAGTGCAGAGGCGGTTCGCGACGAACAGGCCAAACTGCTCAAGGCCATCCGCCCGCTGGCGCCTGGCGACCTGATTCGGGGGCAGTACGAAGGCTACCGCAACGAGGAAGGCGTCGCGCACGGTTCGGACACGGAAACCTTTGCCGCCGTGCGTTTCTTTGTCGACACCTGGCGCTGGGCGGGGGTGCCCTTCATCGTGCGTACAGGCAAGCACTTGCCGTTCACCACCACCGAGATTCGCGCCGAGTTTCAGGTTCCGCCGCAGCGCGTATTCGCGCTGTCCGAGACCGGGCCGCTGGCGCCCAATTACCTGCGTATGCGCCTGTCTCCCACCGTGTCCATCGCGCTGGGCGCACGCACCAAGAATGCGGGAGATCGCATGGTTGGACGGCCGGTAGAACTCTATGTCTGCAACAATTATCCGGAGGAGATGAGCGCCTACGAGCGCTTGCTGGGTGACGCCATGGACGGCGAGGCCATGCTGTTCGCCCGCCAGGATGCGGTGGAAGCGGCATGGCGCGTGGTGGAACCCGTGCTTTCGCGCCGCGATCCTGCTTATGTCTATGAACCCGGCACATGGGGCCCGGTCGAGGCCGATCTGCTGCTTGCCGGCGGCCACTGGCATAATCCGCGTCCGCCACAGGGCTAGTGTCGTGAATCGGAAATATCGAAACATAAAACGGCGTCTTTTTCCGCATGGCGGCGTTGCTCGTCGTTGCCATAGACCGAACTATGTCGCCTCCTCGCGCC
>JAUPLV010000040.1 GCA_030836725.1 Pseudomonadota bacterium
TTCTCGACCAGCGTGACCTTCGCTTTCAATACGGCGGCGATGTAGGCCGTCACCAGCCCGGCGGCGCCGCCGCCGATCACCACCAGGTTGCGCTCGAAGCGGCGCGGTTTTTTCCAGTCGCTCAAGGCGCCGATCCCGCTTCGTCGAGCGCGCCGCCGCAGCTGCTGCCCTGGCCGGCGGTGCAGCCGTAGCAGTGGTCAGCGATCTGAATGGGCAAGCCGGCCGCATCGCGATCCAGCAGATCGGCGAGTGTCGCCAGTCCTTGCAGGGGCAGCCCCAGCATCTGGTTGAAGTCGCAGTCGTACAGCCGTCCGCGCCAGTCCACGCTGACCAGTTCCCGGCACATGACCTGCTCCAGGTTGCCGGGGTTGTGGCTGGCCTTCAGCAGCTGCATGTAGTCGGCGAACTGCCCCCGGGAAACCAGCGTGCTGCCGAAGCGCAGGATGGGCATGTTGGCCAGGCTGTAGAGCCGGTTGAAAACGATGCCGTAGCGGGCTTCCAGTTCCGTTTTGTAGGCGGCTTCCAGGCCGGCCTGGGGCGGGGGAAGGCTGGGGCCGAGCGGGTTGTAGACCAGATTCAGGTTCAGGCCGCTGCATGCCTTCCCGTAGCCCAGGGCATTAAGTTGCCCGAGCCCGGCGATGCTGCGCTCGAACACGCCCTTGCCGCGCTGCCCGTCGACGTTTTCCTCAAGGTAACACGGCAGCGAGGCCACGATTTCGACGCCTTGAGCGGCGAGGAAGTCGGCCAGATCTTCCTGCCCCGGCTCCGACAGGATGGTGAGGTTGCAGCGGTCGATGACCTTCACCCCCAGACGCCGGGCCGCTTCGACCAGCCAGCGAAAACGCGGGTGCAGTTCCGGCGCGCCGCCGGTCAGGTCCAGCGTGGAGATCCCGCGCGCCGCCAGCACGCGCGGGATCAGTTCAACCGTTGCGTCCGCCATCTCCTCGGTGCGATTCGGGCCGGCGTTGACGTGGCAATGCAGGCAGACCTGGTTGCAGCGATAACCCAGGTTGACCTGCAGCGTGGCGAGCCGGTCACGGTGCAGCGGGGGGAAGTCCGTTGCCTGAAGGAGGGGAAGCGTGTTGTGCATGGAACGGCGGGATTCAGTACATTGCGCGATCCCGGCATTTTGCATCAGCCAGGCGTGCTTGCGCGGTTTTCCACAGGGGCGCGTTCATCGGGGCGTCTGGTCGATTCGCGCTATTGCCGTTTTTTCAAACGCCCGGCCCCTCGCCGCCGCTGATCACCACCAGTGCCGAGGCCTGGACGCTGCCGATGGAACGCAGGCGATGCGGCACCATCGCATCGAAGTAGATGGCGTCGCCGGCGCGCAGCGATTCGGTGCGGCCGGGGAAGGCGATTTCCACCCGCCCCTTGAGCACGAACAGGAATTCCTCCCCGGCATGGCCGGAGAGATGGGGACCGCGGGCGAATTCCCGCGGCGGCGTGACGACGAACGGCAGCATGCGCTTGGGGCCGGCTTCGGCGGCGAGCGCTTCCAGCATGCTTGCGCCGTCCGCCCCGTCGCGCTGGAGCTTCAGGCGAGCATCGCGACGAACCAGCGTGACCGGCGCGCGCGCCGACTCGCCGCCGAACAGCCGGGCGACGTCGACGCCGAGGGCCGCGGCGATTTTCAGCGCCGCGGCAATGGACGGCACGCACAGCCCGCGTTCGACCTTGGACAGATAGCTGCGGGTCAGGCCGCTGGCCTCGGCCACCGCCTGCAGGCTCATCCCCAGCTGTCGGCGCAGCGGCCTGATTTCCAGATTCATCGAGGCGGATTTTTTCCCGTTTGAAACAGGGTGTAGTATATGACACATTGTGTCATTGACGCCCCGCAACCCGATCCAGGGAGAACCCATGCCAACCGCCGTCGCCATCCGCCATGTCTGTTTCGAGGATCTGGGCAGTTTCGCCGCCGTGCTGTCCGCGCGCGGTTTCGATGTCGCGTATCTGGACGCCGGCGTCGACGACCTCGCGAGCCTCGACGCCATCGCACCCGACCTGCTGGTCGTGCTTGGCGGCCCGATCGGCGCTTACGAGGAAGCGATTTACCCTTTCCTCGCCGACGAGCTTCGGCTGCTCGAACGCCGCCTCGCCGCCGACCGGCCGACGCTCGGACTCTGCCTCGGCGCCCAGCTGATGGCGCGCGCGCTCGGCGCACGGGTCTATCCGGGCCCGGCCAGGGAAATCGGCTGGATCCCGCTCAGCCTCACCGAAGCCGGACGCGCCTCACCGCTGGTCCATCTCGACGGCGAAAAGACGTCCATGCTGCACTGGCACGGCGACACCTTCGACCTGCCCGACGGCGCCGTCCTGCTTGCCTCCACCGAGATCTGTCGCCACCAGGCTTTTTCCCGTGGCCGCAATGCCCTGGCTTTTCAGTGCCACCCGGAAGCGCAAACCGCCAATCTGGAACGCTGGTTCATCGGCCATGCGTGCGAAATCGCCGCCGCCGGCCTGTCGGCGCCGCGGTTGCGCGAAGACAGCGCCCGATTCGGGCCCATCCTGGAAGTGCAAGGCGCCCGCTGCTTCGCCGACTGGCTCGATAAAATCGAACTGTGAGCGTGTTGCCGAAGATATCCGTCCCTCACCTGCTGATCGGGCGGGCCGCGCCCTTCGGGCCGAATGGCGAGCCGAGCGCGATCGACAAGCACGGCCTCGCCGACGCCGTCGAATTGACCCTCGCGGGTCTCGCCGGTGACGAGCACGGCGACCTGGTCCACCATGGCGGTCCGGACAAGGCGCTGCATCACTATCCCGGCGAGCATTACGCCGCCTGGCGCAGCGAGCTTGCCGACGTGCCCGCGGAACGTTGGCGCATTGGGGGGTTCGGCGAAAACCTCGGCCCCTTTGGCCTGACTGAAAACGAGGTCTGCCTGGGCGACCTCTTTCGGCTCGGCAGCGCCCTCATCCAGGTCTCGCAGGCCCGCCAGCCCTGCTGGAAGCTCAACCTGCGATTCGGCTGTCCGGACATGGCGGCGCGGGTTCAGGCGAGCGGCCGAACCGGCTGGTATTACCGCGTCATCGAGGCCGGCAAGGCGGCGCCGGGAGCAGAACTGATCCTTGTCGACCGGCCGCACGCCGACTGGCCCCTGGCGCGTCTGCTGCACCACCTCTATCGCGATCCGCTCGATCACGACGCCCTTGCGGCCATCGCCGCGCTTGATGCGTTGCCGCCATCCTGGCGACAACTGGCAGCGCGGCGTCTGGCGTCGGGGCGGGTCGAGGACTGGACCCGGCGCCTCGAAACCCCCGCTGCAACGACCATGTAGGTGAGCAGGCAGCAAGCCGGCATGAAACGAAAGCCTGTCGCGATATTCAGGGCGGGGCCGTCGACTGTCGGGGCGAATCCCGCCCTGTTCCCTTGACAAAGACCAGGGGCTCATCCATAAATGTTTAGAATGGGCGATTTCGGTCAAGCGAAATTTCTGCCCGACAACCAAAATTGAGGACGTCATGAATCTTTTTACCCTTGAAGGAAGACCGGAAAGCAGTCTCGCCAGACTATGGCTACTCGGATCGATGCTCATCATCGCGTTTCTGTTCGGCGCAGCGCCTGCATCGGCTCAGGTCGCCTGGCCCGCCGACGCCGACTGGGTGTGGATGGCGAACGACGGTGAAGAGGGGGGGATTCATAACAACCAGCGCGATGTGGAATCGCTTTACTACACCGTTCGCGATGGCTACCTGTTTCTCCGCATGAAGAATCGCGGCCCCGCCGGCTGGTGTGCCGTGTGCGGCCAGTCCTACCTGCATGCCCGCTACAAGTGGATGTTCGACACCGCGAACGGCGACGGCGTGCTGTCGGGCGGCTCGGTGTACAACACCGAATACATGCTGATGACCGAGGATCTCGACGACAACCTGCTCGGCGAGGTCACCTTCCTCGACAGCGCCGGTCTCGACTACAACACGCGCTGGCCGAGCTATGACACCAACATCGCCGGATTCGCCAACTACCAGCGCGTGCTGGGTGCGCTCGTTCATCCGACGCCGCCCCCCGACACAGCCTACCTGGGCATTCCCCAGGGGGGCGCCAACCTGGCCGTCGGCTACCGCGTCTACGGCGACGACGGCGTGCTTCCCATCCCCGGCGAGCCCTATTTCGACGGCATCTACGTCGACATGTTCATCGACCTCGCTTTGCTCGGTGCGCAGAATTCAAATTCTCTGCGGCTGCTCTGGCTGACCGACCAGGAGGACGCCAATCTCGACCAGGCACCTTGCTGCGACAGGCCCGACGACGGCAATTTCCTGGTAATCCCCCTCAAGGGCACACTGACCATCGTGAAGGACGTGCCCGGTACCAATGCACAGGATTTCGCCTTCACTTCGAACATTCCGGGAGGCGCGGCCTTCAGTCTGGATGACGATGCCGACGCCACCCTGCCCGCGTCGCGTGTTTTCTCCTCGCTCGACCCCGGCAGCTACTCGGTAACGGAATCCGCGACCGCGGGCTGGAACCTCAGCGACCTTACCTGCACCAACCAGAACGGCTATGTCAGCACCTTCACCCCGAATCTCGCGACCGGGTCCGTGTCCGTCGACCTGATCGCCGGCAGCGACCTCGTATGCCGTTTCGTCAACGTGGCCGTCCCGGTGCCGGGCTCCTACACGCTGACCGTGGTCAAGAGCGCGGAGCCGCACAGCGCACAGCTGTTCGACTTCACGCTCACCGGCCAGCCCGCGTTCCAGCTCAGCGATCCGTCCGACCCCTCCCGCAGCTTCTCGCTTACGCCCGGATCCGCATACACCCTTACCGAAGCGGCGGTCGGCGGCTGGACCACGGCGCTGACCTGCTCCGATCCTTCCGTGGTGGTCGCGGGCGCTACGGCAACGCTGCCGGCCACGATCGTGGACGGCAGCAGCGTCACCTGCGTGTACACCAACACCCAGCTGGCCAGCGTGACCATTGCCAAGATTGCCGCCGAGGCAACGCCGCTCAGCTACGCCTTCACTTCGACCCTGCCGGGAGGCGCAGCCTTCAATCTGGCCTCGGGGGGCAGTCTGCCGCTTGCCGGCATCCTGCCCGGCGTCTACACCGTTACCGAAGGCGCCTTGCCGAACGGCTATAGCCTGCTCAACATCAACTGCAGCGACCTCACCGGGCGGAGTTCCTTCACTACGGACATCACCACCCGGACGGCTACGCTTACGGTCGGGGCTGGCGCCAATGTCACCTGCACCTTCAACAATGCGCAGAACGGCAATCTGATCATCATCCTCGACGCGATCCCCGACGGCCCCCAGGCCTTCCCGTTCCAGATCGGCATGGGCAACTTCGAACTCACCGACGATGGATCGGCGGTATATTGCACCGAGAACATGCAGTGTTTTTACAACATCTCACCGGGCGCCTATCCGATGCATGCCACCATGCCGGCCGGATGGCAGCTTACCGGCATCTCCTGCACCGGCGGCGCAACCCCGGCGACGATCGACCTGGCAGCCGGAACCGCCGCACCCAACGTTGGAGCGGGCGAAACGGTGACCTGCACATTTGTCGCCGAGCAGCAGATCGTCACACCGGTGCCGGCGCTCGACCACTGGCGCCTGGTCCTGCTTGCGCTGATGCTGGCCGGACTGGGGATGGTCGCCGTCAGGCGCGCATAGATCGTCCGATCGGGTGGGGGCACAGCCCCCCTCCCCCTTGAATCCCGTCAAACGGAATCTGGATCCAGCCTCTTCTGGATCCAGGCTTCCTGCCAGTCGCACCCCACCCCGCCGACCGTTCCCGCCAGAGTGGATTCATCTTTGCGTTGGACAAGACCCACGCAGCCGGCCTGAACCGCCCCCATCGATTTTCATCCGGCATCGACCCAACAAAAAGTTGAGCCAGACCACATATTCCTTTCCGGAATATGCAAGACTTCAGCCGCCATAAAATCATGAGCCTGCCATGCTGAGCTACCGCCACGCCTTCCATGCCGGCAATCACGCCGATGTTCTGAAGCATTTCCTGCTGATCCAGCTGAGCCGTTATCTGGGGCAGAAGGACAAACCGTTCTGGATCGTCGACACCCATGCGGGCGCCGGTCTCTATGCACTGGATACGGGCTATGCGACCCAGCTGAAAGAATACGAGAGCGGCATCGGCAAGCTCTGGGCTCGCCAGGATTTGCCGGCGCCGCTGGCCGACTATGTCGATCTGGTGCGCGCCTGCAACCCGAACCCGACTCGCGCAAGCGACAGCCCGCGTTTTTATCCAGGCTCGCCCTGGCTGGCCCTGCAAACCCTGCGCCCCCAGGACCGCTTGCGCCTGTTCGAACTCCATAGCAGCGACAGCAAAATCCTGCTGGACAACTTCAAGGATCAGGGCCGACGCGTGAGCGTCACCACCGGCAACGGTTTCGATGCCCTCAAGGCGCTGCTGCCGCCGCCGCCGCGCCGCGCGCTGGTGCTGATCGACCCGCCCTACGAAACCCGCGACGACTACACGAATGTCGTCTCGGCGCTGGAACAGGGACTGGACCGTTTTGCCACCGGCATCTATGCGGTCTGGTATCCACAGCTCGCGCGCCAGGAAGCCCGGCAATTACCCGAAAAGCTCCAGCGCCTGCCGATCGCGAACTGGCTGAACGTCACTCTCACCGTGCACGCCCCGTCGGCGGACGGCTACGGTATGCACGGCAGTGGCATGTTCATCATCAACCCGCCCTGGACCCTGCATAGAACACTCGAGGAAATCATGCCGTATCTGGTTCAGGTGCTCGGGCAGGATGCCGGGGCAGGTTTCACGCTGAGCAAACAGGGGGACTGAATCCATCCGCCAGACCGGTCATGGCCGAGGCGGAGTGTCGCGCGATGGAATACGGGCAATCCAGGCCGCCAGCAGCGTCCCGAAGACGGCCATCGCCAGTTTGGCCCGCCACCCCGGCATAAAGAAAACAATGGAAACGCCGAAGCTCAGCGCGATCAGCAACAGCGCCTTTCGCTTGGCGCGATACGGCATGCTGCGATGCTCGCGCCATTCGCGGATCAGCGGCCCGAAATGCGGATGGTGCAGCAGCCAGTGGTAGATACGACGCGATGAGCGCGCGTAGCAGGCGGCGGCCAGGAGCAGAAAAGGCGTGGTCGGCAGCACCGGCAGGAATACACCCAGCACGCCCAGCAACACGAAAAGCGTACCCAGGCCGGCAAACAGCAGGCGCAGCGGGATCGGATGGCGGTGATGCCTTGTCCTGGCGCCGTCGGTCACGGGTTCCTGCTCCAACCGCTTTCTCCTTTGAAACGCCGAATCTTTCGCCGTGCCCGCGTGCCCAGCGGGCCGCGAATCACGCGCCTGGATGGTACCCGGCCTTGCCTGAACGAACCCTATCGAGGCCAGCCCCCGGCATCGCGCCGAGCCCGCGGAAACAATCCTGAAGGCGCACAAGCCCAGGCAGATATCCCTCCGGATCAGCCGACTGGCGGAAGCTGGTCGATCCAGGCATGCATCTCGATAGGACGATGGAAGTAATACCCCTGGAATCGTTCGCAGCCATGCTGGCGCAGAAAAGCCAGCTGGGCCTCGTTTTCGACCCCTTCGGCCACCACCTCGAAATGCAGGTGTCGCGCCATCGACAGGATGGTCTCAACCAGGGCGACATCGTTGGGGTCGTGCGGCAGGTCCATCACGAAGCTCTTGTCGATCTTGAGTTCGGACAAGGGCAGGCGCTTCAGGTAAGAGAGGGACGAATAGCCGGTGCCGAAATCGTCGATGGAAAAGCGCAGGCCGAGCGCTGCCAGTTCGGTCATGCGCGCCACCGATTCCGAAGCGTGTTCGACCAGCAGGTTCTCGGTTATTTCCAGCGTGAGGTAACTCGGGTCGGCGCCGGTGGCGGATAAAATATCCTTGATCCGCTGCACGAAATCGGCCAGGTGGAACTGCCGCGGGCTGACGTTGACGGCGATGCGCAGGCCGCGGCCCTCGGCATCGAGGCGGGCGATGAGCTTGCAGGTTTCATGCAGCACCCACTCTCCCAATGGAACGATGAGGCCGGTTTCCTCCGCCAGGGGAATGAAGCTGGCCGGCATCACAAGCCCGCGCTGGGGATGGCGCCAGCGCACCAGAGCCTCGGCCCCGATCAGTTTCCCGTCCGTATCCACCTGCGATTGCAGATGCAGTTCGAAGCTGCGATCGCGCACCGCGTCGCGCAGTTCGCGGTCCAGGGCGTAGTGCTCGGCAACCGCTTCCTGCATGGCGGGCTCGAAATAGGCCAGGGCATTGCGGCCGCGTTCCTTGGCCCGGTACATGGCGGTGTCGGCCTCGCGCATGAGATCGTCGACGCTTTCCGAACCCTTGGGAAACACGGTGATGCCGATGCTGGCGCCGGTGACATATTCCTTCCCGCCGATCATGGCCGGACGTTCCAGCGCACTGCGGATTTTCTCCGCCACCGCCATGACCAGCGAGCCGGCGTCATCCTGGCTGGCCGCCAGATCGGGCAGCAGGATCACGAACTCGTCGCCGCCCAGCCGCGCCACCGTATCCTCCTGCCGCAGGTGATATTCCAGACGCCGCGCCACTTCGCACAAGACCGCGTCGCCCAGCGCATGGCCGTGCACATCGTTGATGCGCTTGAACTGGTCGAGGTCGACGAACAGCACGGCGCCGCAGCGCTGGTTGCGGCGCGAGGTGGCCAGCGCCTGTGCCAGCCGGTCGAGGAACAGAACCCGGTTAGGCAAGCCCGTGAGCGCGTCATGGTAGGCCAGACGCTCGATTTCTGCCTCGGTGCACTTCGCCTCAGTGATATCGATGCAATGTCCGACATAGCCGAGGAACCGGCCCTGGGTGTCGTAGCGCGGGCTCCCCCAGTCCATGATCCAGCGATATTCGCCGCTGGCGTGGCGCAGCCGGTATTCGATCGAAAATGGCTCCTGGCGGTCGAAGGCGGTGTTATAGGTCTCAAGGCAGCGCGGCAGATCTTCGGGATGCACTCCCTCGGTCCAGCCATCCCCCAGTTCCTGCTGCAGGGTGCGACCGGTAAAACGCAGCCAGAGGTCGTTGAAATAGTCGCAGCCCTTGTCAGGTCCGGATGTCCACACCAGCGCCTGTCCGCTATTGGCCAGGGTGCGAAAATGCAGCTCGCTGTTGGCCAGGGCTTCGCGCAACTGGTACTCCTCGGTGATATCGCGGAACACCAGCACCACGCCCTGCAGTTCGCCGTCGGCGTTGCGAATCGGCGCGGCGCTGTCGGCGATGTGATGGCGCGATCCTCCCCGCGACAGCAGCACGGTATGGATGTCCAGCTCCACCATCCGCCCCTCGCGGATGACCCGCGCCACCGGATTCGCCGCCCGCAGGCCGGTGAGGGCATTTTCGATCACGAACACCTCGTCGACAGGACGCCCCTGGGCCTCGGCCTGCGACCAGCCGGTGAGGCTTTCCGCCACTGGATTCATGAGGGTGACGCGTTCTTCCGTATCGATGGCCAGCAGGGCATCGCCGATCGATTGCAGCGTGATGGCAAGACGTTCCTCGCTGGTGACCAGGCTTGACCGCGCCTCCCGCACGGATTGCACCATGGCATTGAAGTTCGCGGCCAGCGCCACGATTTCCTGCGCCCCTCGTTCCGGCACGCTCACATCCATCCGTCCGCTGCGCAGACTGTTGGCCGCTTCCGCAAGACGCCCCAGCGGCGACGCCACCTGGCGGTGCAAAAACCAGCCCAGCAGGCCGATCATCAACAAAGTGGCGAACAGGTCGGGGGCGCGGGCCTTGTATACGAACATGCGCATCGTCTCGCGCTCGCGCGCGAGGTCGAAACCGATATACAACACGCCCTGCCGCTGGCCGCGCGACAACCCGGCGGCGTCGGGCAGCCGGAACGGCTGCGCGCCGGCAAGGCGGGCGCCGTCCTCGCCGATGAGGGAAATCGTCGGGGATTTGCCTCGTTTCAACTGTTCGAACCGCCGCGGATCGAATCCCGGAATCACTTCCGTCGCGAGCCTGCCGCGCCAGTCATGGGGGTATGACGCCATCACGCGGCCGTCGTCGTCGAGCAACATCGCCGTTTCCACACGGGGGTCGGACGCCACCTCGGCCAGGTCGGTTTCCACCAGCTCGCGGTTGGTTTCCCAGCCCAGCTCGGCCATGCGCGCCAGGTGGATGGTGTCGGCCAGCAAATCCGCCCGCGCCTCCTGGTCGAGCTGGCCCAGGCGCTTGTCCAGCGCATTCAACACCGACACCCCCAGCACCGCGAACAGCAGCAGCGCCAGCCCAAGGGGCAAGGTGACACGGAAAGGAAAATGCCGAATCTTCATGCCGGTCACCGCGGGAAACAGCGACATCCCCCTACCCGCACCAGGGGAATCTGGGCGTCACAGACCCCGGCAAGCGCAAGCGGCGCCCACGCACTGGCGGCAAGTAAACGGCGGCGATGCTTGTCAATCTCTTCTCCTCCTGCCTTACGCCCACCTCTTTATGAATGGGCGTCAATTTCAATAAAGGCAAATTCACGGGACAAATTCCACGCGAACCCGACTCCTTGTTTATGGTGCATCGGCGGCGGTTTTGCATCGCTGAAACGGGCAAGAATATTTCACGGCCCGGCGGAAAAACGCTAGCGGACGTCCCCGAAGCGCGCCCTGCCCTGCTCCTGCCGACAGATGAATGGAAGCAATGTTTGCAGGTCGCATTTTTTGCCTGGCTTCATGGCGTCGCGCCCTCAGGCCTGTTCCCGCCGGCATAGAGCGCCGCGATCAGGTCCGACTGGGTGACCATCCCCACCAGCCGCCGCTCGGCGTTGACGATGGGGACATGGTGCAGGCCGTGGTCGGAAAGCAGGGGTACCAGCTCCACGATATGCATGTCTTCCTGCGCCGTAACCGCCGGCGTGGCCATGATCTGGCCGACCACCTCGGGTTTTTCCGAACTCATGCCGGGGGTGCGGCGGATGAACTTGATCAGCTTGTCCTCGAAGGTTTCGTAGGTCTTGAGGTTGGCGCGCTTGAGGAAATCCACCAGCGAGATGATGCCGATCACGCGCCGCGCCGGGTCCACCACCGGGAGGGCGGCGATCTTGTGGAAGCGCAGTTGCGCCCAGGCTTCCTCCAGCTCGGTGCCGAATTCGACCGTGGTGATATCGCGCGACATGATGTCGCCGCAGGTGATTTCCCCCATCTTGCGCTGGTAGGCGTGCACCCCGGCGCGGCTGTAAATCTGCTTCAGGTCTGCCTCGCTGACGTCGAGGTACACATCCATGTCGCGCAAGGCCTGCTGCAGGTCGTTCATGCCAATGCCGAGACGGTCGAGCGGCTTGGGGTCGTCGTGCTGGTGTTTCTTGTCGCGTGTCGGATAGGCGCGCGCGGGGTAATGGCGCCCCAGCAGGTTGTTGATGGCCAGCGCCATGAGCAGCATCAGCAAGGCATTGAGCCCCACCGGCGCGAGCACGAAGGAAAAGTCGCTGGCGATGCCGTGATCCCTACCCAGCACCGCCATCATGGCGATGGCGCCGCCCGGCGGATGCAGGCTGTGGGTGAGATGCATGGCCAGGATGGAGAGGGAAACCGCCAACGCGGTGGCGGCCCACAAATCCGGCACCAGCATGGCGCAGGCGACGCCGATGAAGGCGGAAATCATGTGGCCGCCAATCAGCGGCCAGGGCTGGGTGAGCGGGCTATGGGGGGCGGCGAACAGCAGCACCGCCGAAGCGCCCATGGAGGTGACCATGATATGCAGCCCGCCGCCCTGCAGGAACTGGCTGCTCACGAGGCCGACGATCAGGGTGGCGAAAAAGGCGCCAAGCGTGGCACGCAATTTCTCCCCCATGCTCAGGGGCGTGGATTCCGAAACCAGATAGGGCAGAAATTTTGTAAGTTTCATGGTGTGGCTATTGCGTCCAGGGCTTGAAACCAGCGGGAAGGGTTTGACCCATTGGCCGCGAGCACAATACGCCGCACGCAAGCCGAACCCGCTTATTTTATCTGCCCGTCCGCCGGCTCGCCTATTTCCATGAAAAACGGGCACGTCGTCGTACCGTCGGGCTTGCGGATCAATTCCTCGCTGAAATCCGCATAGGTGCGGTGCAGCAGGTGCCGGCCTGCATCGTCCTCATAGCGCGCGCACGCCTTCGCCAGCGCACAGTGAGAGGTCATGCAATAAGTGTGGGTCATGATGTGCTCTTTCGTCGGGATCAGGAACAGGGGATGAATTCAAAGCCGGAAAGCGCCAAACCTGGGCAACGCGGCCTGAGCCGTATCGGGTCTGCAATCGCGCGGCCAAACCTTGCTGAACGCCTCATGGTACTTGACCTTGGCGGATACCCCATGCGGAAATCCAGACAGCGATTCGGCCAGCACGAACGCCTGCGCGGGCGCTTCGGATTCGTAGCGGAGCGGAAGAACCACTCACCGCCTTATTCCAGGCTTGATCATTTCTATTCAGGAACGCCCACCCTGCCGCTCAATTGTCGACCCGGACGATGCGGCCGTCCGTCTCCGCCATGATGTCCCCGCCGCCGAGATAATTCATCACCACCGCGGCCGCGACATCGGCGTCTTCCGGCGAGACCAGATACTTCAGTCCCTTGAGCATGTCGTAGCCGTCGCCGCCGCCCAGGATATAGGTGTTGGCGGCAAGGGTATAGACATGGGCATCGTCGAGCGGCTGGCCGGCGACGGCGATGTCGACCAGGCGCGCGCCGGCCGGCTTGCGCGCGTCGAAACGATAGCGGATGCCCGACACCTGGGGGAAGCGGCCATCCTCCTTGTCCTCGGCCACGCGCGCGAGTCCGTGCTCGATGGCCTGGCGCAGCACACGGCCGGCGATCTCGACCTTGACGATGGGGTTCTCGAACGGCAGCACAGAGACGATGTCCTTGCGGGTCAGCGGACCGGGGCCATAGGTGCTGTTGGAGCGGATCGAGCCGCCGTTGAGCAGCGCCGCGTCGGCCTTGGCATAGGCGCGAAAGGCGTCGGTGATCAGATTGGCGAGGTTGGTTTCCCGGCTGCGGTTGCTCTCCTGGCGGGCATCCATGGCCACCCGGGCGTTACCCGCGGGCTGTCCCAACGCCTCGGCGATCTGGCGCTCGTACTCGGCCGCGACCTCGGCGGTAGCAGCGTCATCCGGCGTCTCGGCGATGACCGGCAGGAGCGCCCAGTCCAGGCTGGCCAGCCGGCCGTCGGCGCGCGAAATATTCAGGTCCAGACGCGCGAGCAGGCGGGCATCCGATCCCACCTTGAAGATCGGCGTCCGCCCGGCCATGGACTGCATCACTTCGTGCTCATGGCCGCCCAGGATCAGATCCAGCGGCACCGCCGTCGCCAGCGCCTTGTCCTCGCTCATCGTCAGATGGGTGAGCGCGACGATGGTATGCACGCCCTGCCCGTTCAATTCCGCGACCAGCTGGCGGGCGACATCGACCGGATCGAGAAACTCCACATCGGGGCCGGGCTTCGAGGAATAGCGCGTGCCGGGAGTGACCAGGCCGATGAAGCCGACCTTGACGCCGTCGACCTCGCGGACCAGATAACGCCGGGCGCCGGCGAAAGGCAGGCCGGTGCGGCGGTCGATCACGTTGGCGGCCAGCCAGGGAAAGGCCGATTCCTTGACCCGCTCCTCCAGCACCTCGGGGCCGAAGTCGAACTCGTGGTTGCCGTACACCGCCAGGTCCAGACCGCCGGCATTCCACACCGCGATCATCTGCCTGCCCTGAAACAGATTGGAGGCCACCGAGGGCGAGAGAGTGTCACCGCCCAGCACCAGCAAAGTGTGCGGCGACCCCGCCGCGATGCGCTTCTTCAGCGTCGCCAGACGGGCGATACCGCCGTTTTTACCCTTGTCCACAGGCATGGTCTGGTATACATCGTTGACCTGGAGCAGGGTCAGGCGGACCTCGCCCCCGGCGGCGTGCGCGCCCCCAGCCAAAGCCAGCAACAACGACAGGAAACAGCGCATCATGTGTTTCAGGGTTTTCACTTGTCTTCTCCCATGCAAGTTATCCGACAACAACATTGGCTCATATTTTGAACATCAGGATAATCAATCCGACCCTGAGAATCATCTAGCCGACCTCCCACCGCTGTGAGGCGGAGGAGTAAAAAGCGAAGTGCGAACTTTGTTTTTTCACTCAAAGGAGGCCGAGATGAGATATTGCGGTATAGACCTGCATTCGAACAATAGCGTTGTCGTGGTGACGGACGAGGCGGACAAGGTGCTGCTCAGCCGGCGCTGCCCCAACGATCTTTCGACGATACTCGCGCTGCTTGCGCCGCACCGCGGCGAGCTGGCCGGGGTTGTCGTCGAATCCACCTACAACTGGTACTGGCTGGTCGACGGACTGATGGCCGAAGGCTACGCCGTCAAGCTCGCCAACACAGTCGCCATGAAACGCTACGACGGACTCAAATACAGCGACGACGAGAGCGACGCCGCCCACCTGGCGCACCTGCTGCGGCTGGGCATCCTGCCCACCGGCTAT
>JAUPLV010000146.1:0-1658 GCA_030836725.1 Pseudomonadota bacterium
GCTACACGGCGCGCCACCACACCTTCTTCGAAATGCTGGGCAACTTCAGCTTCGGCGATTATTTCAAGCAGGACGCGATCAAGTACGCGTGGGAATACCTGACGCAGGTATTGAAGCTGCCGACCGAGAAGCTGTGGGTGACGGTCTACGCCGAGGACGACGAAGCCTACGACATCTGGCACAACGACATCGGCGTGCCGAAGGAGCGCATTGTCCGTATCGGCGACAACAAGGGCGCGCGCTACGCCTCCGACAACTTCTGGGCGATGGGCGACACCGGCCCCTGCGGCCCCTGCACCGAAATCTTCTACGACCACGGCGAGGGCATCTACGGCGGCCCACCCGGCTCGCCCGAGGAGGATGGCGACCGCTATATTGAAATCTGGAACAATGTGTTCATGCAGTTCAACCGGGATGAATCCGGAACGATGCACCCGCTGCCCAAGCCCAGCGTCGACACCGGCATGGGGCTGGAGCGCATTTCGGCGGTGATGCAGCATGTGCATTCCAACTATGAAATCGACCTGTTCCAGGCGCTGATCAAGGCGGCGGCGCGCGAACTCCCTCTCCCCAACCCTCTCCCGGAGGGAGAGGGGGCGAACGCTGAGCCCAAACCGTCCCCCTCCTCAACCCTCCCCCGCACTGCGGGAGAGGGGGCGAACGCTGAGCCCAAACCGTCCCCCTCCCCAACCCTCCCCCGCACTGCGGGAGAGGGGGCGAACGCTGAGCCCAAACCGATTAACGATCTTTCCAACAACTCGCTCAAGGTCATCGCCGACCACATCCGCGCCTGTTCCTTTCTCATCGTGGACGGCGTCATCCCCGGCAACGAGGGGCGCGGCTACGTGCTGCGCCGCATCATCCGCCGCGCCATCCGCCACGGTTATAAATTGGGTGCGCGCGCTGCGTTCTTCCACCGCATCGTGCCGGACTTGTCGGCGGTGATGGGCGAGGCCTACCCCGAACTGGTCAAGGCGCAGAACCGGGTCATGGACATCCTGCGGCAGGAGGAGGAACGCTTCTTCGAGACCATCGAGCACGGCATGGGCATCCTCGAAACCACGCTGAAGACGCTGCCCACCGGCGGCACTTTCGACGGCGAACTGGCGTTCAAGCTACACGACACCTATGGCTTCCCGCTCGATCTCACCGCCGACATCTGCCGCGAGGCCAACGTCGGCGTCGATACCGCTGCGTTCGACACCGCCATGCAGCGGCAGAAAAACCAGGCGCGCGCCGCCGGCAAGTTCAAGCTCGGCGCCGGGCTGGACTATGCGGGTGCCGCGACCACTTTCCACGGCTACGACACGCTGGCGCACGACGGCACGGTGCTTGCGCTGTACCGCGACGGCAGTGCCGTGAACGAACTGCGCGAGGGCGAACTCGGCGTGGTGGTGCTCGACCACACCCCGTTCTACGCCGAATCCGGTGGCCAGGCCGGCGATCGCGGCGTGCTGCAGGGTTCAGGCGGCGCCTTCGAGGTCGAGGACACCCTGAAAATTCAGGCGCAGGTGTTCGGCCATCATGGCATCGTCAAGACCGGCGTGCTGAAAGCCGGCGACCCGGTGCAGGCGAAAGTCGACGAAGACAACCGCGCACGCACCATGCGCAACCATTCGGCCACCCACCTCATGCACAAGGCGCTGCGCGAGGTGCTG
>JAUPLV010000146.1:1668-5241 GCA_030836725.1 Pseudomonadota bacterium
TGGGCGATCACGTGCAACAGAAAGGTTCGCTGGTCGACAGCGAGAAGACGCGCTTCGACTTCGTGCAGCCGAGCCCGATGACCGCGGAGCAAGTCCGCGAAGTCGAGCGCCGCGTCAACGCCGAGATCCTCGCCAATAACGCCACGCAAGCGCGGGTAATGGATATTGAGTCCGCGCAGAAAACCGGCGCGATGATGCTGTTCGGCGAAAAGTACGGCGACGAGGTGCGGGTGCTCGACATCGGCAGCTCGCGCGAACTGTGCGGCGGCACCCACGTGGCGCGCACCGGCGATATCGGCGCCTTCAAGATCCTGCTGGAAACCGGCGTCGCCGCCGGCATCCGCCGGGTCGAGGCGACCACCGGCAGCGGCGTGCTCGCCTACCTCGGCGAAACCGAAAGGAATCTCGGCATGATCGCGCACCTGGTCAAGGCCACCCCGGCTGAAGCCGCCGAGCGCGTGGCGCAACTGATGGAACACAGCCGCGCGCTGGAAAAGGAACTCGACCGCCTGAAATCGAAGCTGGCCTCCAGTCAGGGCGACGAGCTGGTGCAGCAGGCCGCCGACGTCAACGGCGTGCGCGTGCTGGCGGCGCAGCTCGATGGCGTCGATGCCAAGGCGCTGCGCGAAACCGCCGACAAGCTGCGCGACAAGCTGAAGTCCTGCGCGCTGGTGCTGGGCACGGTGGCCGACGGCAAGGTCAGCCTGATCGCCGCGGTGACGCCCGACGTCACCGGAAAAATCAAGGCCGGCGAACTGGTGAATTTCGTCGCCACCCAGGTCGGCGGCAAGGGCGGCGGCAAGCCGGACATGGCGATGGCGGGCGGCAGCGAGCCGGGGCAGTTGCCGGCGGCTCTGGCTTCGGTTCGAGACTGGGTGCAGGGCAGGCTGGCGTGATCAACAGGTACAGAATGTGCCCGGGTAACCGTAAATACTGCACATAAAATGAAAACCCGGTATTCAAGAGGCGCTTGCTCACCATGATTTCACTGGCCGATAAACTCTCCGCGCAACTTGCCCGTCTCAGGTCTTTCGGAAAAGAGGGCGATGATTCATCGGCCAGCATCAAGGAGACAACGCTCTGGCTTGAAAACCTGCCGCTCGGCGACCCGCTCAAGTCCCAGCAGGCCATTTCCGGCGAACTCAAACGCCTGAACGAGAACCCGACGCAAAGCACGAAAGCCCATCTGGCCATTTTCATGCTGCTGGACGAGAAGTCGCACGATCTCCAGGACACCCTGATTCACCAGTACCTGAGTAATCCGCGCATGTCGCGGCAGGCGGAAAGCCGGCTCTGGCATGCCGTGTACGGCCTTTATCTGGAAGTTGCGATGGGTTATCACAACTTCGTTCGCCAGCTTGATGACCCCGCGGCAGGCAACGACCAGCGTGATGAATTGATTCCGCTGCTCACCCTGCGCGCCATCCGCACGCTTGGACAGTTGCTGAAATGGCGCGCGGTGCGCTACCTTCCCGCGAACAAGAAAATCTGGGGGCGGCTGCAGAATCTGTACCGCATCGCCGAAAACAGGGGCTTCCACCGGCAGCCCCAGCTGGCATACGCGGAAGATGCGTCGGACGACAGTTGCGAAGCGGCCTACCTGCATATCCTGATGCTCAACCAGGCCAATTCCGGCACACTCTATCCGAGGCAGATTGATCTGCTCGACCGCTGGCTATACGGCTGGCGCAGCATGCTGCAACTGGACAACCGGCTCGATGCCCGTATCCACAACTTCGTCGTCGACCTGTCGGCCGATCACGGCCCGCGCCGCGTGCGCAAGCCCGACATCAAAAAGCCGCTGCGTTTCTGGTCGACAGCCGTTCTCCTGCAAAGGCTGCGCGAGATACAAGTCGCCCTGAAAGAAGGCCATGCACCTGCGCAACTCGGCCTGACCGAAAATGCCCGCGCCGCTGAAAGCCTTGAACTCCTGGATCATCTGCTGCAACACTGGTCTCCACTGGCCAGCCGCGAACGGCGGCGCGCACCGCGTGCGCCGGCCAAGCACCTGATCGATGTCACCCATGGCCTCGGCGGCATGATCGCGCAGTTCAAGGCAGCCGAAATCCAGGCCGCCGATTCGTCCCATGATGCCGGACTCAGTCAAATCGAGGCCGAGGATGTGCGGGTTTATGGCTTTGTCACCGAGCGCACGCGTGAAAGCGTCTCACGATCAAAAGCCCAGGCAGCCCTCGACTCGCCGGATGTCGAGCGCTGGGTGATGCAGGATGAAAGCGAATGCGGCTACGGCACCATAGTCAAGCCCAACGACAGGGACTGGCTGCGCATAGGCGCCCTGATCGGGGTCAAATCCCACGGGATCGGCGAATGGCGGGTCGGGATCGTGCGCCGCCTGTCGCGCATCAATGACGACTCCAGTTCGGTCGGCATCGAAACCATGATGGCTCCGCCCAGCCTGGTCACGCTATTCAACACCGCGGCGCCGAATCCCGGCGCCAGCCAGATGCATTCCAGCCTGTGGCTGGCGGGCGACAACAGCCAGCCCGAGAGCCTGTTGATCGATCCGCTCCACTACAAACCCGGAGAGACGTTCCGGATCGAGGGTATCCCTGGGCGCGAACGGGTCGCCATGGGCATCCCGATCGAGCGAAGCGAAGGCTGGATGCGCGTGGCGATCAAGCCGGTGAATGACTGATCCGGCGGGCCTGTTAACGCCCGCGCCCTGAACTGGACGACGGCATCAGCCCTGCATCACCCTGAATTCCGCCGCCGCCAGGCCGTCGGCGGCGCCGCGCAGCACCAGCACATCGCCCACCCGGATTTCCGTGTCGGGCTCGGGGTCGACCCCCTTGATCCCCTGGCGGCGAATCGCCACCACTTCCACCAGCAGTTCCTGCAGTTTCAGGTTTTCCAGGGTGTGGCCGGCGGCGGCGGCACCTTGCGTGATCAGCACGGTATGCAGGCGTGGCTGGGCGTGCTGGTCCAGTTCATCGTCGGCGTCGGAGGCGCCGCGGAAAAAGCCGCGCATCATCGCATAGCGCGTTTCGCGAACCTCGCGGATGCGCTTCAGCACCTGCGAGAGCGGCACGCCCAGCAGCATCAGCGCGTGGGAGGCCAGCATCAGCGAGCCTTCCATCACCTCGGACACCACTTCGGCCGCACCCGCCGATTTCAGCGCGTCGATATGGGTGTCGTCGATGGTTCGCACCACCACCGGCAGTTCCGGCCGCAGTTCGCGCACGTGGCGCAGGATGGCCATGCTGGAATGCAGGTCGGCATAGGTCACCACGATGGCCTGGGCGCGGGAAAGGCCGGCGGCGACCAGCACTTCGCGGCGGCTGGCATCGCCGTACACCACGGACACGCCGGAGGCCGCCACCGCGCGGATGCGCTCGGGGTCGGCGTCGAGCGCGACGAAGGTGATGCCTTCGGCCTCCAGCAGGCGCGCCAGGTTCTGCCCGCTGCGGCCGTAGCCGCAAACGATCACGTGCTGGGCCTTGCCGAAGGTCTTGACCGCGATGTCGTGCACTTCCTTGGCGCGCCCGGCCCATTCGCTGCCGGCAATCAGGCGGGTGATCGCGTCCATGCGGTGAATCATCAGCGGCGCGATCA
>JAUPLV010000041.1 GCA_030836725.1 Pseudomonadota bacterium
CATGCGCATGTGGCGCATGCGCGCAGCGCCATCCACGACGTGCTGCGCGGGGCGGATGACCGCATGTTCGTCGTCGTCGGTCCCTGCTCCATCCACGACCCCGCCGCGGCGCTCGACTATGCGCGCAGGCTGAAGCCGCTGGCCGACGAACTGGCGCACGACCTCATCATCATCATGCGGGTGTATTTCGAGAAGCCGCGCACCACGGTGGGATGGAAGGGGCTGATCAACGACCCGCATCTGGACGAGAGTTTCGACATCAACGAAGGCCTGCGGCTCGCACGGAAACTGTTGCTGGAGATCAACGAAATCGGCTTGCCCTGCGCCACCGAATTCCTCGACCTGATTTCGCCGCAGTACATCGCCGACCTGGTGAGCTGGGGCGCGATCGGTGCGCGCACCACCGAATCGCAGTCGCATCGCCAGCTGGCTTCCGGCCTGTCCTGCCCGGTGGGGTTCAAGAACGGCACCGACGGCAGCCTGCGCATCGCGGTGGACGCGATCAAGGCCGCCAGCGCGCGCCATCATTTCATTTCCGTCACCAAGTCGGGCCACGTCGGCGTGTTCAGCACCTCGGGCAACGAAGACACCCACGTCATCCTGCGCGGCGGCAAGGCGCCGAACTACGACGCGGCAAGCGTCGATCTCGCATGTTCCGAACTGGCGTCGGCCGGCCTGCGCCAGCAGTTGATGATCGACTTCTCGCACGCCAATTCGAGCAAGCAGTACCAGCGGCAGGTGGATGTCTGCGCCGATGTCACGGCGCAGGTGGCGGGCGGCGACACTCGCATCATCGGCGCGATGATCGAAAGCCATATCAATCCCGGGCGCCAGGATCTGCTCGAGGGCCAGCCGCTGGAATACGCCAAGTCGATCACCGACGCCTGCATCGGCTGGGACGACACCCCCCCGCTGCTGCGGATGCTGGCCGAGGCGGTGAAAAAACGTCGGCTGAGCGCGCCGGCGGATGAGGAATAAGCGCGCTTCCCGGGGCAAGCTGGGTTAAAATGCATGCGGCGGGCCTCCCCGCATGGCTAAGTCGTGAATCGGGTCAGGTCCGGAAGGAAGCAGCCACAGCGATCGATGCCAGTGCCGGGGTTCTGGCTCGCCACTTTTCCAGGATTCAGGGGTCAGGATTCAGGGACCAGGGTGTGACAGTCTTGCCAGTGCGAACTGTGAGCGAAATCGCTTTTCCCTGCCCCCTGAATCCTGACTCCTAGCCACTCAAACCATGACTGATCTATTCGGCGAATCCGCTTCTCCCGCTCTGGCGCTGGCGCGCAAGTGGCGACCGCGCGTGTTCGCCGACCTCAAGGGACAGGAGCATGTGGTGCAGGCGCTTTCCAACGCGCTCACCCAGGGGCGCCTGCACCATGCCTATCTGCTGACCGGCACACGCGGGGTGGGCAAGACCACGCTGGCGCGGATTCTCGCCAAGTGCCTCAATTGCGAAACGGGCGTCACCGCGACGCCCTGCGGCGTCTGCTCGGCCTGTACCCAGATCGACGCTGGGCGCTTCGTCGACCTGCTCGAACTCGACGCGGCCTCGAACACCGGCGTCGACAATATGCGCGAAGTGCTCGACAACGCGCAGTACGCGCCGACAGTGGGGCGCTACAAGGTCTACATCATCGACGAAGTGCACATGCTGTCGAAGCCGGCGTTCAACTCCATGCTGAAGACGCTGGAAGAGCCGCCCGCGCACATGAAATTCATCCTGGCCACCACCGATCCGCAGAAGATTCCGGTGACGGTGCTGTCGCGTTGCCTGCAGTTCAACCTGAAGCCGATGCCGCCCGCGCTGGTGGCGCAGCATCTGGGCGAGGTGCTGGCGCAGGAAAACGTCGCCTGCGAACCGGCGGCGCTGAACCTGCTGGCGCGCGCCGCAGCCGGCAGCATGCGCGATGCGCTGTCGCTGACCGACCAGGCGATTGCCTACGGCGGCGGCAAGGTCGAAGCGGCCGCGATCGAGGCCATGCTCGGCACGGTGCGGCGCGATTATCTGTTCGACCTGCTCGATGCGCTGGCGGCGCACGACGGCGATGCCCTGCTGGATCAGGCGCGCCAGCTGGCCGAACGCGGGATCGCCTTCGATGCGGCGCTGCTGGACCTGGGCAACCTGCTCACCCAGCTGGCTCTGCTGCTGCACGCGCCCCACGCGGTTGAAGCCAGCGCCGATGCCGGGCGGATGCAGGCCGCAGCCGCGCAACTGGATGCCGAAACCGCGCAGCTGTATTACCAGATCGCGCTGAATGGCCGCCGCGACCTGCCGTTCGCGCCGGACGAGTTTTCCGGGTTCTGCATGACGCTGCTGCGCATGCTGGCCTTTG
This sequence comes from Pseudomonadota bacterium, assembly GCA_030836725.1. Classification (GTDB taxonomy): domain Bacteria; phylum Pseudomonadota; class Gammaproteobacteria; order Burkholderiales; family Thiobacillaceae; genus Thiobacillus. The sequence continues at coordinate 2,331 of JAUPLV010000041.1, forward strand.
CCCCCGGATCGGGGAACAGCGCGCCGCGGGAGGTCGCCGCGGCGCGTCCGGCGCCGGTGCGTGCGGCCCCCGTCGCACCTGCCGGCTTGGCGCCAGTCGAGGCTTCGCTGGCGGCGGCCATGCCGCCCGCACCCGCCGCCGAACCCGAGCCGGTTGCGTTCGCCGAACCGATTGTCCCGCCGGCGCTGGTCGCCCGCGAATCCGCGCCGCACGCAGCCTGGGACTGGCTCGACGTGGTCGCCGGACTGCGCCTCGGCGGCATGGCCAAGATGCTCGCCGACCACTGCGAACTGGTGTCGCAGGCGGGCGACTCGGTGCTCTTGCGCGTGGGCGAAGCGCACAAGCATTTACTCGACCGCACCTATCAGGATCGGCTGGTATCGGCGCTGCACGACAAGTATGGCGCGACGCTCAAGGTGACGTTCGAGATCGGCGCCGCCGCCGAGAAGACGCCGCAGCAGGTGCGTACGCGCATCAAGGAAGCGCGCCAGGCCGAGGCCGTGGCCGCGATCGAATCGGATCCATTTGTGCGCGAGTTGGTCGAGCAGTTCGGCGGCCAGATCGACGCGACTTCAATCAAGCCATCAGGAGAATCAACATGATGAAGGGCGGCATCGGCAACATGATGAAGCAGGTCCAGCAGGTTCAGGAAAACATGGCCAAAATGCAGGCCAAGCTGGCCGAAATCGAAGTCGAGGGGCAGAGCGGCGCCGGCATGGTCACGGTGGTGATGACCTGCAAATACGACGTGCGCCGCGTCACCATCGATCCCGGTCTGATGGCGGACGACAAGGAGATGCTGGAAGATCTGGTGGCCGCCGCGATGAACGATGCGGTGCGCAAGGCCGAATCCATGGTGCAGGAAAAGATGGGCGGCGTCACCGCGGGCCTGCCGATCCCGCCGGGAATGAAGCTGCCGTTCTGAACTTGCCGTTCTGAACTTGATCGGGCCTCGCCGTGCAACCTGCCGCGCTGGAAAACCTGATTGGCGCGCTGCGCGTGCTGCCCGGTGTCGGCCCCAAGTCCGCCGCGCGCATGGCCTATCATCTGCTGCAGCGTGACCGCCGCGGCGCCGAGCAGCTCGCCGCGGCGCTGAACCATGCGCTGACGCATCTGCATCACTGCCGCCTGTGCAACAACTTCTCCGAGGCGGAGGTGTGCGAGGTCTGCGCCAGCCCGCGCCGCGACAAGCGGCAACTGGCGGTGGTCGAAATGCCTGCCGACTTCAACATGATGGAGGCGACGCAGAGCTACAGCGGCCTGTATTTTGTACTGATGGGGCGCCTTTCCCCGCTCGACGGCATCGGCCCGCGCGAGATCCATCTCGACCGGCTGATCAATCGCGCGCTTGACGGCGTAGTCGAGGAGGTGATCCTGGCGACCAACTTCACCCCCGAAGGCGAAGCCACCGCGCACACCATCGGCGAACTGCTGAAGGCGCGCGGCCTCAAGGTCAGCCGCCTGGCGCGCGGCGTGCCGGTGGGCGGCGAACTGGAATATGTGGACAGCGGCACCCTGGCGCAGGCCGTGCGCGACAGGCGCACCGTTTGATGTGGCGCGACAGGCGCACCGTTTAATGAAGGAAGCGCGACAGGCGCTCCGTTCAAGTTCGGCAACAATTGAATAACCAGACAACACGGGACAACACGATGGAACTCAATGCACTGACCGCGCTTTCTCCGCTCGATGGCCGCTACGGCGGCAAGACTTCGCCGCTGCGCGACTTCTTCAGCGAGTACGCGCTGATCAAATACCGGGTCATCGTCGAAATCGAATGGCTGAAGGCGCTGGCGGCCGAGCCGGCGATTGCCGAGGTGCCGGCGTTTTCCGCCGAGGCGATCGCGCTGCTCGACGGCATCGCCGACCATTTTTCGGTCGCCGATGCCGAGCGCGTCAAGACCATCGAGGCGACCACCAACCACGATGTGAAGGCGGTGGAATATTTCCTCAAGGAAAAAACCAAAGCCAGTTCCGAAATCGCCGCGGTGTCCGAGTTCATCCACTTCGCCTGCACCTCGGAGGACATCAACAACCTGTCGCATGCCCTGATGCTGAAGGGCGCGCGCGATGCGGTGCTGCTGCCCGCGCTGGAGAAGCTCATCGCGCGCCTGACCGAACTGGCGCACGACCTGGCCGACCTGCCGATGCTTTCGCGCACCCACGGTCAGCCCGCCTCGCCGACCACGGTCGGCAAGGAGCTTGCCAACATCGTCTACCGCCTGCGCCGTTCCTGGGACACCGTCGGCGCGGTCGAACTTCTGGGCAAGGTCAACGGCGCGGTCGGCAACTACAACGCGCACCTGTCGGCCTATCCCGATCTCGACTGGGAAAACTTCGCCCGCGAATTCGTGACGCACCTCGGGATTGGCTTCAATCCCTATACCATCCAGATCGAACCGCACGACGCCATGGCCGAACTGTACGACGCCATCGCGCGCACCAACACCATCCTGACCGACTTCAACCGCGACGTCTGGGGCTATATCTCGCTCGGCTACTTCAAGCAGAAGGTGAAGGCGGGCGAGGTCGGGTCAAGCACCATGCCGCACAAGGTCAACCCGATCGATTTCGAGAACAGCGAAGGCAATCTCGGGCTGGCCAACGCGGTGCTGCGCCATCTGGCGGAGAAGCTGCCGATCTCGCGCTGGCAGCGCGACCTCACCGATTCCACCGTGCTCAGGAACATGGGCGTCGGCTTCGGCTACAGCCTGCTGGCATACGAATCCTGCCTGCGCGGACTGTCGAAACTGGAGGCCAATCCGGCCGCGCTGGCGGCCGATCTCGACGCCAACTGGGAAGTGCTGGCGGAGCCGATCCAGACCGTGATGCGTCGCTACGGCATTGCCAATCCCTATGAACAGCTGAAGGATCTGACGCGCGGCAAAGCCGGCATGACGCGCGAGACGCTGCACGTGTTCATCGATGGGCTGACGATTCCGGATGCGGAAAAGGCCAGACTGAAAACCATGACGCCGGCGTCGTATACCGGCATCGCGGCTGAACTCGCCAGGCAGATCTAGTTAGCCGGAGGAATGAAGCGGAGCGCCCATGCCCGAACATGATATCGACGTCGGCCTGGCCGACTTCCAGCAACGTGTTCTCGAAGAATCGAAGCGCCGCCCGGTGGTGGTCGACTTCTGGGCACCCTGGTGCGGGCCGTGCAAGTCGCTCAAGCCCATCCTGGAAAAGCTGGCCGCCGAGTACGGCGGCAAGTTCCTGCTCGCCAAGGTCAACTCGGATGACAACCAGGAACTCGCGGCGCGCTACGGCGTGCGCGGCATTCCCAGCGTCAAGGCGTTCATCGACGGCGAGCCGGTCGACGAGTTCTCCGGCGCGCTGCCGGAAGGCGAAGTGCGTGCCTTCCTCGATCGTCTGGTTCCCGGTCCTGCTGACGAACTGCGTGCGCAGGCCGCTGAACTGCGCGGTGCGGACGACCTGTCCGGGGCGCTGCAAAAGCTGGCCGATGCGTCGAAAATCGACCCCGCCCACATCGGGGTGCGGATCGATGCGGCTGAAATCATGCTCGACCTGAATGAAGCGGATGAAGCGCGGCGCTTGATCGGCAGCGTGCCGGACGCCGCCGACCCGCGCGTGCCGCAATTGAAGGCGCGGCTGCAGTTCATGGGGGCGGCCGGCGAGGACCGGGCGGCGTTGGCCGAACGGGTGGCCGCGAACGAAAACGATCTGGAGGCGCGGCTGAAACTCGCCAACCTGCTGGTCGCCTCCGGGCAGTACGAGGCGGGCATGGATCAGCTGCTGGAAATCGTCCGCCGCGATCGCGGCTTCGAGGACGACATCGGCCGCAAAACCCTGCTTTCGGTATTCGACCTGCTGAACGGCGACGAGCGGGCGAGCCGCTACCGCCGCCTGCTGGCCAGCGCGCTGTACTGAACCCGGGTCAGTCGAGGGCCTGATAGCGGACTTCGACGATCTCCACCTCGCGCCGTCCATCCGGCGTCTGCACGCTCACGGTGTCGCCTTCGCGCGCCTTCAGCAGCGCGCGCGCCATCGGCGAAATCCATGCGATGCGGCCGCGACCGGCATCGGCTTCGTCGATGCCGACAAGGGTGTAGGTCGATTCGCGGCCGTCCTGATCGGCGACGGTGACGGTGGCGCCGAAAAACACCTGGTCGGTGGCTTCGCGGGCGGCGGGGTCGACGACTTCGGCGTGCTCCAGCCGCTTGGACAGGAAGCGGATGCGGCGATCGACCTCGCGCAGGCGCTTCTTGCCATAAATGTAGTCGCCGTTTTCCGAGCGGTCGCCGTTGCTCGCCGCCCAGGAGATTGTTTCCACCAGCTTGGGCCGCTCGACTTTCCATAGCTGGTTGAACTCGGCGTCCAGTTGCGCGTAGCCGCCCGGCGTCATGTAATTTTTCGAGCCGGCGGGCAGCGCAGGCGCGGCGAAGTCGTCTTCGTCGTCAGGCGCATCGGTTTCTTTTACGAAGGCCTTGTTCATCGGCCGAACAGATACGCAAGCAGCGAGAGCAGCAGCGACATCAGAATGACGCTGGTGAAGGGGAAGTAGAAGACGCCGCGCGCGCGCTTCACCCGCAGGTCGCCCGGCAATCGCCCCAGGCCCAGGCGGTTGAGCCAGGGGGTGAGCAGACCCAGAACCAGCAGGGCTGCAATCAGGGTGAACAGCCATTTCAGCATGGGCTATTGCTGCGCCGCCTCGTCCAGCTGCTTGCGTTGCGCCTCGGCGGATTCCATCAGTTGCCCTTCGACCGCGCGCGCCTTCTCCACGGCCTTGATCTGGGTTTCAAAAACCGGGCCGGGTTGGGCTTCGGTTTCCGGCGCCGGCGGCGGCGTCGGGTCGCAGGCGGTCAGGAGCAGTGCAAGTGGAATCAGGGTTCGTTTCATCGTTCCTTCTCCAGTAATCCGGTGGGCAGGCCGTCGATGCTGGCCTGGTTTTTTTCGCGCCAGTATTCGTGCAGTCCGGACGGCCCCTTCTTTTCAGCCCAGCGCGCCAGGGTGTCGCGCTCGCCCACATGGGCATACAGCGGAACGGCATAGCCGCAGGAAGTTTGCACCGATTCGATGTCCAGCACGATGATCTGCCGCTCGCCCGGCAGGGAGGGAAAGCGGCGGCGCAACTCGTTCCATTCCGGATCCCGCCGGCGCACCGCGCGGCCGCGCCCATACAGGCGCAGGATCAGCGGGTCGGAATCGAAACTGCACCACATCATGGTCATGCGGCCGTCGTGCCTCAAGTGGGCGGCGGTTTCGTTGCCGCTGCCGGTGAGGTCGAGATAGGCCACGCGGCTGTCGGACAGCACGCGCAGGCTGTCCATGCCCTTGGGCGACAGATTGACACGGCTGGAGGCGGTTCCGCTCGCGGTGAAAAACATTTTCTGGGCGGCGATGAAATCGCGGTGCCTGGCCTCGAGTTCCGGATAAAAGCGCGCCATCAGTTGATCTGCTTCTTGAGGAACTCGGTGAGGATGCGCAGGCGGGTGACGCCGTCGTTCATTTCCAGCAGGTTCTGTTTGATGCTGAGCTTCAGCGGCAGCACTTCGGACAGGCGGTAGCCGACCCAGGTGGCGTCGTCGAAGGCAAACGGAGCGGGAAATTGGCTGGCTCCGATATCGCCGATGATGTGGCGGAGGATTTCCACCGCGAGTTCGAGCTCATCGGGAACCGCGATGGTGGGTTCGGCGCTGATGTCGTCCACGGTGCCGACGAGCAGCCCGTTGGGCTCGGTGTCGATGCGGCGGATGACGAAGCGGTTCGCCGCCTGGGTCTCGATGTGCAGGATGCCGGCTTGCGGCATGTCCCAGTCGGTGATGCGGACCAGGGTGCCCACTTCATAAGGCACGGCGGGTGTGCCGGTTTCCTGGCCTTCGCGGATGGCGCAGATGCCGAACGGGGTGCTGTCGGCGATCGCCTGCTTCACCATGTCGAGATAGCGCTGCTCGAAAATCTTCAGCGACAGCCGTCCGCCCGGAAACAGCACGGTTTGCAGCGGGAACAGCGGCAGCCTGAATTGTTTGGGATGGGCGCTCATCGGTCGTTGCCCCAGCGCGCCATCAGTTCGTGCCGGATGCCGAGTTGATCGAGAATCCGTGCGACGATGAAATCGACGATCGCCTCGACCGACTGCGGATGGTGATAGAAGCCCGGATTGGCGGGCAGGATTACCGCGTTCATCCTCGACAGCGTCAGCATGTTTTCCAGGTGCAGGGTGGAAAACGGCGTTTCACGCGGCACCAGAATGAGTGTCTTCCGCTCCTTCAGCATGACGTCGGCGGCGCGCTCGATCAGGTTGTCCGACAGGCCGTGGGCGATGGCGGCAAGCGTGCCCATCGAGCACGGACACACCACCATCGCATCGGCCGGATTGGAGCCGGAGGCGACCGGCGCGCTCCAGTCCTCGCGGCCAAACACGCGCAACTGGCCTTCGCGTGCGTTCAGGGTTTCGCCCAGTTGCTTCTCAAGGTCGCCGGCGCGTCCCGGCAGCGCGATGCCCAGTTCCTGCTTCGCGACAATGTGCGCGGCCTGCGAAACCAGCAGGTAAACGCGCAGATCGGCGGCCAGCAGGCATTCGAGCAGGCGCAGGCCGTAGGCCATGCCGGAAGCGCCTGAAAATGCGAGAGTGACGGTATTCAGTGAAGAATGCATGGCCCGGATTGTCGCTTGTCCGGGGCGGGGGCGGCAAGCAAACGCGCAACGATCACGCCATTGACCGCACCAAAAATCAGGGCGGCGGCGGCAAACACCGGCAGCAATTTGACCAGCGCTGCGCCAGGCAACAGCCACAAACCAGCCAGTGCGAGCTGACCGCCGATATGGCCGAACGCGGCCAGCACCGAGAGGCTGACCGGGCCGAAATGCCGGCTGGGCAGATGGCGTGCCGCGGCCAGCACCAACAGGCTGGCCAGCGCACCGGAGAGGGAGAGCCAGAAGCCCGGCGCGAACAGCGTCCCCAGCAGCAAGCCGCCGGCCAGCACGCGCAAGCCCGATACCCAGGCGGCAGCACGCCAGCCGTATTGCTGCAACACCATCAGCACGACGATGTTGGCGAGCCCGGGCTTGACGCCCGGCACCGGGCTCGGCAGCGCGGCTTCAGCCAGGGTGAGGCCGATCGCCAGCGCCGCCAGCCGCGCGATGCGGCGGTCTTCGGGCGTGACCGGCAATTCAATAGCCAAGCGTGTCATAGGCTGCATCGCGTCCGCGGATTTCCAGGCTGACCTGATTCGGCAGGCACAGCGCCGCCTGGCCGGACTGGGTGAGCCAGCCCTGCCTCACGCACAGCTGGCGGGGCGACGGGTCGGCGGCGACGCGGGCGCGGCCGGGCTCGATTTCGATCCGCGTGGCGCCGAGCGGGCCGGCGATGGAGAAGGACTGGGCGTGGGTGAGCGCGACGGTTTCAACCACCTGTCCGGCGGCGCGGATAACGACGGTCTCACCGCGTCCGCCGCCCCAGGCGTAGGCGGTCAGGGCGGCGACCAGACCGGCGCCGCCGAGCAGTACGCCGACATCGCCCGCGCGCGGCAGCATCAGGAAAGCTCGCGGTGCCGCACCAGCACCTGCTCACGTTCGCGGAAGGCTGCGGCGAGCGTTTCGGCGAAATATACGCTGCGATGCTGGCCGCCGGTGCAGCCGATCGCCACCGTCAGATAGGCGCGATGGTCGCGGATAAAACACGGCAGCCAGTTCTCGATGAAGCCCCGAATGTCGGCCAGCAGCGCCATCGCGTTGGGGCTGGCCTCAAGATAATCCCTGACCGGCTGGTCGCGCCCGGTGAGCGGGCGCAGTTCGGCGACGTAATGCGGGTTGGGCAGGCAGCGCACGTCGAACACCATGTCCGCATCCAGGGGAATGCCGTGCTTGAAGCCGAAGGATTCGAACAGGAGGGTGATGCGCGAGCGATCCTGCCCGATCAGATCCTTGATCCACAGGCGCAACGCCGATGCCGACAGGTCGCTGGTGTCGATGCGGTGCGCCAGCGGGGCGACATCGGCGAGCATCTCGCGTTCGAGCTGGATGGCTTCCTGCAGCGACACGGTATCGCTGGAAAGTGGATGCCGCCGCCGCGTTTCGGAAAAACGCTTGACCAGCGACATCGTTTTGGCTTCGAGAAAGATTACCCGCAGGTCGGCGCCTTGATTGCGCAGCGATTCGGCGATCCGCGGCAACTGCGCGAAACTGGCGCCGCCGCGCGCGTCGATGGCGATGGCGACGCGTGTCTGGCCCGCTTCCGTCAGGTAGTCGACCATGGGTTGCAGCATCGCCAGCGGCAGGTTGTCGATGCAGTAATAGCCGATGTCTTCCAGCACCGCGATGGCGATGCTTTTGCCAGAGCCCGACAGGCCGGAAACCAGCACAATCTGCATTTCAGTCGCCCCGGTCGATGGCCGCCTGCTGGCGCTTGATGAACTGCTCGAGCGGATTGATGCCGCGGCTCTTGAGGATGTGATTGCGTACCGCCACCTCGACCAGCACGGCGAGGTTGCGGCCGGCCGCGACCGGGATGCGCACCTTGGGAATGTCAACGTCGAGAATGCTTTCGGTCGACGCCACCATGTCGAGCCGGCTGAGCCCGTCTTCTCCGACATCCAGCGAGTGCACCAGTTCGACGATGAGCCTGAGGTTCTTTTGCGACTTGACTGCCGTCTCGCCGAACAGGAAGCGAATGTTGAGGATTCCCAGGCCGCGCACTTCGAGAAAGTCGCGGAGCAGAGGCGGGCAGCTGCCTTCCAGCGTCTTCGGCGCGACATGCTTCAGTTCGACCACGTCGTCGGCGACCAGGCGATGGCCTCGGGTGACGAGTTCCAGCGCCAGCTCGCTCTTGCCGACGCCGGCGTCGCCCTTGAGGAGCACGCCATTGCCGAGGACCTCGAGAAAAACACCATGGACCGACGTGGCCTCGGCCAGACGCTGCGTCAGATAATGGCCCAGGCTGGACATCAGGATGGGGCTGGGAAGGGGCGACGCGAACAGCGGGGTTTCAGTGCGTTCGGCGCTGTCGCGCAAGACAGCCGGCACGGTTTCACCGTTTGCGACGATGACGGCCGCGAGTTCGGTCGAAAACAGGTGGCCGATGGCCTCCTTCAGCCCGCTTTCGGACAGCCCTTGCAGGTAGTCCATTTCGGCGCAGCCCAGGACCTGAACCTGGTTCGGGTGCACGAAATTGAGGTGGCCGATGAGGGCCAGGGTCGGTTTCTGGATGGTTTCGGATGACAGCGTGCGCTGGCCGCCATTGCGCCCCGCCACCCACTGCAAGGTGAACTGTTCCGCCATGTCGCGGAACAGGGAATCGACCGAAACGTGGGTCAGCTTGTCCATGCGCCGGGCAGCGCGTCTAGCTTGACCATGCGCCGAGCAGTGCAACCAGGTCGGCAGGGGCGGCGGCGCTCAGCATTTTCGCGCGCATGGTTTCGTCGCCGAACAACTGCGCCAGTTCGCCCAGAATCTGCAGGTGGCGCTCGTTGGCGTCTTTGGGAACCAGCAGCATGAAGCACAGCGATACCGGCTGGTTGTCGGGCGCATCGAATTCAAGCGGGGTTTTCAGCCGGTAAAACGCGCCGCAGGCGTCTTTCAGGCCCTTGATGCGGCCATGCGGAATGGCGATGCCGTAGCCGAGCGCGGTCGAGCCCAGCCGCTCTCGCTCGAACAGGCTGGTAAAAATATCGGCTGCCTTGAGCGCGTGCGTTTGAGCGAACAACTCGGCTGCGTGTTCGAACAGCTTCTTCTTGCTGGAAAAGCTCATGTCCAGCAGGGTGGTATCGGGGGTGATGAGGGGGGCGATCAGGTTCATGCGGATTGCAAAGCCGGGAAGGAGGGGCCGGCGTCCGCGGATTATACGCCCGGAGGCATCAAACCGCCCCCGGTACGGAGTTACCAACTGGCTGGGTTTCAGTCCGCGCTTTCCAGCGGCTGGTTTTTCAGCCCGCCGCTGTCCTGATGGACATTGGAGGTTTTTTCCTTGTGCTTGACGATCTGGCGGTCAAGCTTGTCGGCCAGGAGATCAATCGCGGCGTACATGTTGCCATCTTCACTGTGGGCGTGAAAATCGTGGCCCTTGACGTGCAATGTCGCTTCCACTTTGTGCACCAGTTTTTCCACCTGCATGATGACGCTCACGTTGATGACATGGTCGAAATGGCGTTTGACGCGTTCGAGCTTGTCGGAAACATAGTCGCGGATGGCTGGGGTTACTTCCAGATGATGCCCGGAAACTGTCAAATTCATAGAGCCTCCTTAGTCTGCTGTAAAAATTCCGGAACCTGTTTCTGTCGGGTTCCAGGAGCGTTCTGATCGCTCGATTTCATTGTGTGACGAAAGCGCGGGACATTCAAGCGCCATGCATGCATGCGGGGCGGGCGGCGCCAAAAACGTCTTTGCGATCAAAGCGCACGGCGCATGTTGGCGGGCGGGATATGCAGCGATTCGCGATATTTGGCGACGGTGCGGCGCGCCACGACGATGCCCTGCTGCCCGAGAACATCGGCCAGTTGCCCGTCGGACAGCGGTTTTTTGCTGTTTTCGGCGGCCACCAGTTGCTTGATGAGCGCGCGGATCGCGGTCGACGAGCAGGCGCCGCCGTTGTCGGTGGAGACATGGCTGCCAAAGAAATACTTGAGTTCGTAGAGGCCGCGCGGGGTCATCATGTATTTCTGGGTGGTGACGCGCGAAATCGTCGACTCGTGCAACTCCACCGCGTCGGCGATCTCGCGCAGAACCAGCGGCCGCATGGCCACTTCGCCGTGCTCGAAAAAATGCCTCTGGCGGTCGACGATGGCCTGCGAAACCCGCAGGATGGTGTCGAAACGCTGCTGCACGTTCTTGATCAGCCAGCGGGCTTCCTGCAGCTGGCTGGCGAGCTGGCCGCCGCCGGATTCCCGGTGGCGCGACAGGATGTCGGCGTATACCCGGTTGACGCGCAGCTTGGGCATGGCATCGGGGTTGAGGCTGGCGACCCACATGTCCTTGATCTTGCGCACGAACACATCGGGGATCACGTAATGGGTTTCGTTCACGCCGAAGGCCGAGCCGGGGCGCGGGTTAAGACTCAGGATCAGGGCCCGCGCGGCGTGCAGAGCGGCGTCGTCGATGCCGAGCATTTTTTTCAGCTTGCCGACATCGCGGGCAGCCAGCAGGTCCAGATAGTGCGCGGTCAGCCGCATGGCGGCGTCACGTGCCGGCGTATCGGGCGGCAGCGCGCGCAACTGCAGGGTCAGGCATTCGGACAGATTGCGCGCGCCTACTCCGGTCGGTTCCATGTTTTGCAGATGCTTGAGCGCGGTTTCGATTTCTTCCGGATCGAGCTCCTCGATTTCAGCCTGCAGGGCAGCGGTGATGTCCGCCAGCGGCTGGGTGAGGAAGCCGGAATCGTCCAGATCGTCGATCAGCGCGGCGACCAGGGTGCGGTCGCGCAGCGACAGTGGGCTGACGATCAGCTGGTTCAGCAGGTGTTCGCGCAGGGTGGCGCCCGATACCGAGCCTAGCGCGTAGTCGCTGTCTTCGTCATCCCCCCCGGCCGCGCTGTAATCGTTCCAGTCGGAGTCGTCCAGTGTGGTCGCCGACTCGTTGTCGCTGCTTTCCGGGGCGGCGGTTTCGGTGCTGTGGGCCTCCGCTTCGGCAGTATGGGCGGGCGCGTCCGCCGGGGTGTGGCTGGCCTCTTCTTCGTCTTCGTCCGCGCGTTCAAGCAGCGGATTTTCCTGCAGTATCTGCTCCAGTTCCTGGTTCAGCTCCAGCGTCGACAGCTGCAGCAGCCGGATCGACTGCTGCAGCTGGGGGGTCAGGGTAAGGTGCTGGCCGAGCTTGAGCTGGAGGCTGTGTTTCATGAGGCTAGACTACGGCAAAAATCGTGCCGACTTGAATCGGGTGTGGCGCGTCAAGGTTGCGTGGCTTGTGGCTACAGACGGAAATTTTCACCCAGATAGACCTTGCGCGCACTGTCATCCTGGATGATCAGTTCCGGGGTGCCGCCGATCAGCACGCGACCTTCATTGATGATGTA
>JAUPLV010000042.1 GCA_030836725.1 Pseudomonadota bacterium
GCGCCTCGCATTGCAGACACTGATCGACCAGACCCAGCAGTGCGTAAACGGCTGGGTGCGCGTCAAGCTATACAAGGGCAACGTGATCGTCGTCGGCCGCGATTCGAAGACCGATTCGCTGTTCGATTCGACCATCGCCACCTTCGAGGACGACGCCGGCGCCTACGACCAGAAGGACGCAGGCGGTTTCATCAAACTCAACGCGCTGCGCATGCGCATCGCAGCCAAACTCGACGCACGGAGAAAATAAGCATGTCCCAGTTCGATAATGTCGCCGTCTACAAACAGGCCAACGTCTACTTCGACGGCAAGTGCGTTTCGCACACCGTGCAGTTTCCGGACGGCAGCAAAAAATCGGTCGGCGTGATCCTGCCGTCCACGCTCACTTTCAACACCGGCGCTCCGGAAATCATGGAAACGGTGGCGGGCGCGTGCCGCGTCAAACTGGCGGGCGAGAGCGAGTGGAAAGCCTACGGCGCCGGGCAGTCGTTCAACGTGCCGGGCAATTCCAGCTTCGACATCGAAGTCTCCGGCGAGCCGTATCACTACGTCTGCCATTTCGCCTGAGCGATGACCACCGTCACCGTCGTCAGGAAGAATGGCCGCATCGCGATTGCGGCCGACACGCTGACGAAGTGGGGCGGCGGCAAGGAGTCCGCCGAGTACGTGGCGAACCATGAGAAGATCATCCGCGTCGGCGACAGCTATGTTGCGATCACCGGCTCGGCCACCTTCAAGCTGATCCTGGCGGACTATTTTTCCTCGCTTGAGGCGCCGCCGCGGTTCGATTCGGCGGCGGACATCTTCCGTGCGTGGAACAGCCTGCACGGTGCCCTCAAGGAGCACTACTATCTACAGACCGGCGAGGACAAGGAAGAAGATCTGGAATCTTCGCGCATGGATGTGCTGATCGCCAACCCGCACGGGATTTTCGGCGTCGCGGCGCACCGAACGGTGCAGGAGTTCTCGAAGTTCTATGCTTATGGAAGCGGCAGCTCGTATGCGCTGGGGGCGATGTATGCGGCCTACCGCGCATCCACGCTCGACGCCGAGGCCTTGGCGCGGCTGGGGGTGATGGCCGCGGCCGAATTTCATGATGAAACCGGGTTGCCGGTGCAGTCGTTTGCGATGGATGTTGAGGAGTAATCAAGGTGCCGAGTTTTGATATCGTGTCCGAGGTCGACAAGCAGGAAGTCCGCAATGCGGTCGACCAGGTGAACAAGGAAGTGTCCACCCGCTTCGATTTCAAGGGTTCCGATGCGCGCGTCGAGCAGGCGGACTACGTGCTGACGGTGCATGCGGACACCGAGTTTCAGCTCGACCAGGTGCAGGAGATCCTCGCGCAGAAGCTTGCCAAGCGCAGCGTCGACGTGAAGTGCCTGGAGCTCGGCAGCGTCGAGAAAGTCTCGGGCAACAAGGTCAAGCGCAGCGTGATGGTGAAGACCGGCGTCGAAACCGAGCTGGCGAAGAAGATCGTCAAGTGCATCAAGGACAGCAAGCTCAAGGTGCAGGCCAGCATCCAGGGCGACACGGTGCGTGTGTCCGGCGCCAAGCGCGACCTGCTGCAGGATACGATCGCGCTGGTGCGCAAGAGCATCACCGATTTCCCGCTGCAGTATCAGAATTTCCGCGACTGACCTGCACATTCACAACTCAAATCATGAGGAGGTGAGCATGGCCAAGGTTCTGGTTCCCCTGGCGGACGGCTGCGAAGAGATCGAAGCCGTCACCATCGTCGACCTGCTGCGCCGCGCCGGCATCGAGGTGGTGACCGCCGGCCTCAAGCCCGGCATCGTCAAGGCCAGCCGCGGCGTGCAGCTGGTGCCGGACGTCACGCTCGACGTGGCCTTGCAGGACGATTACGACATGGTGGTGCTGCCGGGAGGCATGCCGGGCGCATCGCACCTGAAGGACGATGCGCGCATTCTCGATCTGCTGAAAAGAATGGCGGCCGCCGGTAAATATACCGCCGCCATTTGTGCCGCGCCGATGGTGCTGGCCGAGGCCGGTTTGCTCAAGGGCAAGCAGGCGACAAGCTACCCCGGCTTTCTCGATGCGCTGCCCGGCGTCACCGTCAGCTCGGCGGCAGTGGTCCAGGACGGCAAGGTGTTGACCTCGCGCGGCGCCGGAACGGCGATGGATTTTGCGCTGGTGCTGGTTGAAACGCTGAAGGGTGCAGCCATTCGCCAGCAGGTCGAGGCCGCCCTGGTCAGGCCGTAGCCTGCGTGCCTCTGGATTCGATCTTCCATCGGGCGATGCGATAAGCAGGATGGCAGAGCCTGGATGGTTTTGCCCAATGTCCGCAAGACTGGAATGGGCTGACGACTGTTTTACTGGATAGCCTTGTCTGCGCGCTTTCTCAAAATGGCTGTGTTTCTCGCCGCGCTGTGCGCGACGCCGGCGCACGCGCTGACGGTGGAGGTGGATGCGCCCGGGGAACTCAGGCCAATGCTGGATCGGTATCTTGAAGCGGCGCGGGCGGCACGGCTTGGTGAGGCGCTGAGCGACGAGGAAGTGGCGCGGCTGCGTAGCCTGAGCGCGGAAACCGCGCGCGAGCTGCTGGCGACGGAGGGGTATTTTTTGCCCGTGATCGACAGCACGATGACGCGGTCGGGGAACGACTGGGCGCTGCGTTATGCGGTGACGCCGGGGCCGCGAACCCGGGTTCGCGCCTTGATGATCGATTTTTCCGGCGCGCTGGCCGGTTCGGACCGGGATCGCCTGCGCGCGCGCAGCGAGCGCAATTTTTCGCTGAAGCCGGGCATGCCGTTTCGCCAGGCCGACTGGGATATCGCCAAGACGGAGTTGCTGGGGCCGCTGCTGACCGGTCGTTATCCGGCGGCACGGATCGCGGCGAGCGAGGCGAGGATCGACCCCGCTTCCCAGGCTGCGGATTTGACGCTGACGGTGGACAGCGGCCCGGCGTTTTTCTACGGCCAGCCGGTCATCAGCGGAAGCCGGCGTTATCCCGAGTCGATCATCCGCAATTTGAGCCCGCTGAAACCCGGCCAGCCGGTCAGGTTGCAGGAATTGCTCGACTATCAGACGGCGCTCGATTTGAGCGGCTATTACGCGCAGGCCTCGGTGCGAATCGAGCCCGACCCGGCGCTGGCAGCAGCCGTGCCGATCCGGGTGGAGGTGGTGGAGCGGCCGGAAAAGCTGTTCAGCCTGGGCGCCGGCATCAGCACCGATACCGGCGCGCGGGTGCAGTCGTCGTGGCTGCATCGGGATATTCTGGATCGGGGATTGCGCCTGAAGCTCGATGCTCGGCTTGAAACGGACCGGCAGACCGGCGCGGCGGAACTGGCCTGGCCACGCAACGCCAGCGGCTATGAGAACAGTCTCGGCCTGCAGCACAAGCAGGAAGACATCGAAGGCCAGGAAACGCGTTCCACCGTGCTGGCCGCCAAGCGCAGCCGCACCCGCGGCCAGATCGAAACCACTCTGTCATTGCA
Organism: Pseudomonadota bacterium; assembly: GCA_030836725.1. Lineage (GTDB taxonomy): Bacteria > Pseudomonadota > Gammaproteobacteria > Burkholderiales > Thiobacillaceae > Thiobacillus. Next base: position 3,456 of record JAUPLV010000042.1, read on the forward strand.
GTACCAGACCGAACGGCAGGAAATCGGCGATGTGCTGAGCGCGCACAACCAGGCGCTGTCGGCCAATTACGCGTGGACCCGGCGCACGGTGGGGCGCGCGTTCTACCCGCGGCGCGGCCACGTTCTTACCCTGCAGGGCGGCGGTGCGCTGCAGGCCTTGCTGTCGGACACGTCTTTCGCGCGTCTGTATGGCCGCCATACCCAGTATTTCCCGGCCGGTGAAAATGGGCGCCTGATCCTGCGCGGCGAACTCGGCAGCGTGCTGGCGCAGACACGCGACGGCATTCCAACCGATTTTCTGTTCCGTGCCGGCGGCGACAACTCGGTGCGTGGCTACGCCTACCAGAGCCTGGGGCGCACGCTGGAAGGCGGGGTGGCGTCGGTGCGCTATCTCGCCACCGGCAGCGTCGAATACAACCGTTTCTTTGAAGGCAACTGGGGCATGGCGCTGTTCGTCGATGCGGGCGACGCGGCCGACAGCCCCGGTGCCCTGTCGCCCGTATTCGGTTATGGCGTCGGTGCGCGCTACCGCTCGCCGGTGGGCCCGATCAATCTCGACCTGGCGTATGGCCAGGCCGTCGAGGAGTTCCGCCTGCATTTCTCGCTCGGGGTGTCATTTTGAAGCGCGTTGCCTGGGGGCTGGGGTCGCTATTGGCCGCTTTGGCCGTACTGGTTTTGGTGGTGTTGTGGCTGACCACCACGGCCACGGGATTTTTGTGGCTGGCAAAACAGGCTACGCCGTTGAGCGATGGTCGCCTGGTGCTCGAAGGCGTGGAAGGTCATTTGGGCGCTTCGGTCCGCATCCAGAAACTGATCGTCAAGACGGATACGCAGCGCATTACCCTGCAGCAGGTGAAACTGGACTGGCAGCCCCGATCGCTGTGGCATCGACTGATCGAGATCGACCTGCTGGCTGCGCAACACGCACGGGTGGATATTCTTAAAAAAGATCCCACCCCCCCGGCCTATCCTGGCACCTTGCGCTGGCTGCTGGACATCCGGGTGGCCGCGTGGGATGTGGCGCAACTCGACGTGGTCGACAAGGGGCAGACGCTGCGCTTCAACGCGCTGCATGGCAAGGTGGATGGCAGGGGCGACCGCTTTGACTTTACTGCCGCAGCCGGGACGCCGTGGGCGGACGTGAATGGACGGTTCGGTATCCAGAAGGATGCACCGTTCAAATTGCAGGGCCGGTTCAACGCGATTCGGAACACGCCTGTGCCGGTGCAGGCCACACTCGGACTGATGGGCGAACTGGCGGCGATTGATTTCAAGCTGGATGCCCTGGCTGAAGGCATGAATGTCATGGCCAGCGGGCAAGCGGCGCCGTTTGCGCGCGTGCGTTTACCCCGGCTGTTGGTGGCCGGCGAGGGCATCGACCCGCGCCAGTTCGTGGCCGGCGCGCCCAGCGCCGATCTGGCGTTTTCCGGGATATTCGAGGGCCAGCCGGGCGAGCGCCTGCTCGGCACCTTCAGCCTTTCCAACCGGAGGCCCGGGCGCCTCGACCAGGATCGCCTGCCGCTGGCCAACCTGACCGGCGCGGTGCTGGGCGACAGCATCCACGCCGACGTCAGCGACCTGGCCATCGACCTCGGCGCGGCCGGGCAATTCACCGGCGACGGCCAGTGGCGCGACGGCCGCTTTACGGTGAATCTGGAAAGCCCGCGCCTCGACCTCGCCGGGCTACACCGCGACCTCAATGCCACCCGCATGCGCGTAGTGTTGCAGCTGGCGGGCGATGCGGCGCGCCAGACGCTCGACGGCGAGGTGACCGAAACCTGGGGCCAGGGTCGCTTCGCCCTCAGCCATGCCGACGCGACCCTGCGGCTGGAGTCGGCAAACTTCAGCGGCCAGGCAGGACGCCTGACCGCGCAGGGCGAACTGCATCTCGATGCCGGCCGTGCGTTCTCCGCCGAATTCGACGCCACGCAGATCAACCCGGCGCGTTTCGGAAAATTCCCGCGCGGGCGGCTGAATGCGCGCGGCGAGGCGAGCGGCGCGCTGGCGCCCGAGCTGCGCCTGCAAACGCAGTTCACCCTGCCGCCGGGCCAGCTCGAAGGCCAGCCGGTAACCGGGCGGGGCCGGCTGCGCTACGAAAACCGGCATCTTGCCGACGCCGACATCGATCTGAACCTGGCCGGCAATCTGGCGAAGCTGAAAGGCGCTTTTGGCCGTGCCGGCGACCGCCTCGATTGGGACATCGATGCGCCGGCGCTGGCGCGTCTGAACCTCGGCCTGGCCGGGCGCCTGACCAGTAGCGGCAGCGTCAGCGGCGACCCCGCCACGCCGCGGGTCGAGGCGGTGCTGGTCGCCAGCGGTCTGCAACTGCCGGGCGAGATCGCCGCCGATACGCTGAACTTGAAACTCGACCTGCAGGCCGAGGCGAACGGAGCCTTCAACGGCCAGCTCGATGCGCGCGGGGTGACGCTGGCCGGGCAGCGCTTGAATACGCTCCGTGCCATTCTGCGGGGACGCCGTGACGAGCACACGCTGGCGCTCGACGCCCGCATGCCCGACTGGCAGATGACCGCGAGCCTGGCGGGTGGACTGGACGCAAGCCGGGCGTGGCGAGGCCGGTTGACCCAGGCCGAAGTGCAGGGGGCCTGGCCGATGCGCCTGATGGGACCCGCCGACCTGCTGCTGTCGCGCGAGCAGCAGCAGGTGAGCCAACTGGCGCTGACGCTGGCGGGCGGCCGGGTGACGGTCGAGCAATTCAGCCGCCAGGGCGCGCGGCTGGCCAGCCGGGGCGCGCTCGACAACCTGCCGCTGGCGCCTTTGCTCAGCCTGCAGGAGAAGCCGCTGCCGTTCACCACGGATCTGCGGGTAAACGGCGACTGGAACCTGCGCCTGGGCGACACCCTCGACGGCCGGGTGCGTCTCATTCGCCAGAGCGGCGATGTCCGGCTGACCGATCCGGAAGTGAATCTGGGCTTGAGCGCGCTCGGACTGGAACTCGATGCCGAAGCCAGCCGCGTGACCGCTCGCCTGCGGGCCGATTCGAGCGACTCCGGATCGGTGCGCGCCGAAGGCCGTGCGACGCTGGAACGCGAGGGCGCCGGCTTCATCCTGCCGCGCACCGCGCCGCTGGCCTGGACTGCGCAACTCAACTTGCCCGATCTGCGCCTGGCGAGGCCGTTCATCCCGGTCGGCATCCGCGCCGACGCCCGCCTCGACGCCCGGCTCACGGGGAGCGGCAGCCTGGCCGCGCCGCGCATCGACGGCCGGATCGATGCCGACGCGATCCGCTTTGCCATGCCCGAGGAAGGCATCGCCATCACCGATGGCATATTGAAACTGGTGCTGGAGGACGACCGCGTGCGGGTGCAGGAAGGCGTGCTGAAAGGCCGCAGCGGGCGTATCGTGGTGAGCGGCGAGGCGCAGTTGAAAAACCCGCAGGCTGGGCTCACGCTGACCTTTGAAAAATTTTCCGCCGTCAACCGCAGCGATCGCCAGGTGATCGTGTCCGGCAGCACCCGGCTCAATCTCGACTCCAGGCGACTGCTGCTCACCGGCGAACTCAGCGCCGACCGCGCCCGCCTGGAAATGCAGGAAGCCAGCCGCCCCTCGCTGTCGCCCGATGTCGTCGTCGCCGGCCAGCCGCCGCGCGAAAAAACCGTCGCCCAGCGCATCCCGCTGCAGTTCGATCTCAAGCTCAACCTGGGCGAGGATTTCCTGTTCAAGGGCGCCGGACTCGATGCGCGCCTGGGCGGCCAGTTGCGCGTGTTCACGGTGAACGAGTCGCCGCGAGGCGAAGGCCGCATCCAGGTGGTTGAAGGGCGCTATGCGGCCTATGGACAATCGCTTGTCATCGAGCGCGGCGTGCTCAGTTTCATCGGCCCGATCGGCAATCCGGGGATCGACGTCCTGGCGGTACGCAAGACGCCCAGGGTCAAGGCCGGCGTGCAGGTCAGGGGCACGGTGCAGCGCCCGGTGGTGACGCTGTATTCCGACCCGGCGCTGCCCGATACCGAGAAACTCGCCTGGCTGGTGCTCGGGCATGGCCTGGAAAGCGGCGGCGAGCAGGAATTTGCCTTGATGCAGATTGCCGCCGGGGCGTTGCTGGGGCAGGCGGAATCCGTGGGGTTCCAGGCACAGCTTGCCGATGCGCTGGGGATCGAAACTTTTTCCGTGCGCGCGGGCGAGGGCGAGGATATCGCCGCCGCCGTGGTCAGCGTCGGAAAACGGCTGACCTCGCGCGCCATGCTGAGCTACGAGCAGAGCATCGACGGGCTGAACCGGGTGGTGAAAGTGCTGTACCAACTGTCTCCGCATGTTCGGCTGGAAGCGCAGGCGGGCGAGCAAAGCAGTTTCGATGTGTTCTACACACGGGAATACGACTGAAAAGGCCTGTCCGCGAAGGATGAATATGCGGTTTCCTGGCTGAACCGATCAAGGCGGGATGTTAGAATCGTGCGCATGTTCGACGCCCGTATCCTCGCCATGAAGTTCCCGCGCCAACAGATGGTCCTGTCCGGAGGTGGCCGCTGATGCGCATCCTGCTCTCCAACGACGACGGATATTTCGCCCCCGGTCTGGCCGCGCTGGCGCAGGCGCTTGCGCCGCTGGCCGAGATCACCGTGGTGGCGCCCGAGCGCGACCGCAGCGGCGCGTCGAATTCGCTGACGCTCGACCGCCCGCTGATGCTGCGCCAGGCGCCAGGCGGTTTTTATTATGTCAACGGCACGCCGACCGATTGCGTGCACCTGGCGGTGACCGGCATGCTGGACCATATGCCGGACATGGTGATTTCCGGCATCAACCACGGCGCCAACATGGGTGACGACACCATCTATTCCGGCACCGTCGCCGCTGCCACCGAGGGCTATCTGCTCGGCATTCCATCGATCGCGGTCTCGCTCTCCAGCCACAACGCGCGGCATTTCGACGCCGCCGCGCGCGTGGTGGCCGAACTGGTGCAGCGCATCCAGACCCGGCCACCGACCGAGCCGATGCTGCTCAACGTCAACGTGCCGGACCTCGACTGGGCCGAATTAAAGGGCCTCAGCGTGACCCGGCTGGGCAAGCGCCACAAGGCCGAGTCGGTGGTGAAGACCACCAACCCCCGCGGCCAGACCGTGTACTGGGTGGGCGCCGCCGGCGCCGCGCAGGATGCGGGTGCGGGCACCGATTTCCATGCCGTCGCCAGCGGCTTCGTTTCGATTACGCCGCTGCAGATGGATCTGACCCGTTTCAACCAGATGGACAGCGTCAACGCATGGTTGAAACCCTGAACCTGCGCGACGGCATCGGCATGACCTCGGCGCGCACGCGCGGCCGCATGGTCGAGCGCCTGCGCGAACAGGGCATCAAGGACGAGACCGTGCTGGCGGCGATGGGCAGCGTGCCGCGCCATCTGTTCGTCGACCAGGCGCTGCAGTCGCGCGCCTACGAGGACACCGCGCTGCCGATCGGCTTCGCGCAAACCATTTCCAATCCCTACATCGTTGCGCGCATGGTCGAACTGGCGCGCCATGGCGAAAAAGGCCAGGGCCGGGCGCTCGGGCGCGTGCTGGAAATCGGGCTGGGCTGCGGCTACCAGGCCGCGGTACTGTCCAAGCTGGCGCGCGAGGTGGTGTCGATGGAGCGCATCGCCGCGCTGGTCGGCAAGACCCGTGCGCGCCTGCGCGAACTGCGCGTCAACAACGTCAAGCCCAAGCACGGCGACGGCATGCATGGGGCGAAGGATTTCGCGCCGTTCGACGCCATCGTGATCGCGGCTGCGTTTGCCGAAGTGCCGCGGGAACTGCTGCCGCAACTGGCCGACGGAGGGCGCCTGGTGATGCCGCTCGGCCATGCCACGCAGACGCTGTGCGTGGTCGAGCGCCAGGGCGACCAGTTCGTCGAAAGCCTGCTCGAGGGGGTGAAATTCGTGCCCTTGCTGCCGGGGGTGGCGTGAGGATAGCCGCTGTGGTGCTGGCGGGGATGGTGTTGACGGCCTGTACCGCGCGTGGACCGGCGCCGGTCAGCGAGCGGGGGGCGCGACCGCCGTCGTCTGTCGCCGTCAAGCCGGTTACGCCGCTGATCGAGCCGTCCGCCAACGGCCTGCATACGGTGCAGCGCGGCGACACGCTCTATGCCATCGCCTTTGCCAACAGCCTGGATTACCGCGAAATCGCCAGCTGGAACCGGCTCGAATCGCCCGACCGCATCCTGGTTGGCCAGGTACTGCGACTGTCGCCGCCACCGGGGGCAGTCGAAATCCAGCCGCTGGAAAAACCTCCCGAACCGAGCCCGCGTCCCCTGGTCGACCCTCCCGTGCTGAGCGCCCCGCAGGCGGTATTGCTGGCGTACTCCGATGCCGGCTGGGCTCAGGTGTCGGGCGCTTCCGCGCTAGCCGCCGTCGCGCCCGCTGCGAAGCCGGAGCCGGTCGTTCCCCGGCCCGCGATTACGCCGACGGCGCCGGCCGCGACTTCCGGCGCGACTTCGGCCACGGCAGTCGATCGCTGGCTATGGCCGGCCGAGGGCGAACTGATCGGGCGCTTTGGCGCCGCCGGAGGCAAAGGCATCGACCTCGTCGGTGCACGCAACGCGCCGGTCAAGGCGGTGGCGCCGGGCAAGGTGGTGTATAGCGGCACCGGCCTGCGCGGTTACGGCCATCTGCTTATAGTCAAGCACGCGGGGGAGTTTCTGTCGGCCTACGCGCACAATGACAGCGTGCTGGTGAAGGAGGGCGATGCCGTGAAAGCCGGCCAGCGGATTGCGTCGATGGGCGATAGCGGCGCCGACCGCGTGAAGCTGCATTTTGAAATACGCCGCTATGGCAAGCCGCTTGACCCTTTGGATTACCTGCCGGAGCGATCATGAGCCCAGACGACGAGCCCGATGACCTGCCGCATGACGAGGGCGATGCCGCGGAGCAAGCCGCGGATTCGGTCGATGAACTGGCGTCCGCCATTCTCGACGAGGCGCAGGTCGATGTGACCCAGCTTTATCTCAACGAAATCGGCAAGGCGCCGCTGCTGACCGCGGTAGAGGAAGTCGCGCTGGCGAGGCGCACCGCGCGGGGCGATTTCGAGGCGCGCCAGATCATGATCGAGCGCAACCTGCGGCTGGTGGTCAACATCGCCAAGCACTATGCCAATCGCGGGCTGACCCTGCTCGACTTGGTGGAGGAGGGCAACCTCGGCCTGATCCATGCGCTGGAAAAATTCGACCCCGAGCGCGGTTTCCGGTTTTCCACCTACGCGACGTGGTGGATCCGCCAGAACATCGAGCGCGCGATCATGAACCAGTCGCGCACCATCCGCCTGCCGGTTCACATCATCAAGGAACTCAATATCTACCTGCGCGCCAAGCGTCATCTGGAAACCCACGGCGTCACCGAGGCCGGATTCGACGACATCGCGGCACTGACCAGCCACCCGGTCGAGGACGTGCGCCGCATCATGCGGATGAACGAGCGGGTCGCCTCGCTCGACGCGCCGCTCGATGTCGACCCGACGCTGTCGCTGGGCGAGGCCATTGCCGACGAAAACGCGCATCTGCCGGACGAAATGCTGCAACTCGAGGAGATCGGGCATTACGTCCAGGAATGGTTGGCCCAGCTCACCAGCAAGCAGCGCTGGGTGATCGAACGCCGGTTCGGCCTGAATGGATGCGAGGCCTGCACGCTGGAAGATCTGGCGCTTGAGCTTGAGGTGACGCGCGAGCGCGTGCGGCAGATCCAGATGGAATCCCTGCGCATCCTGCGGCAGATGCTGCGGCGGCGAGGCATTTCCAGGGACGAGCTGTTCTGATGTTCCACGCCTTGCCCATCGCACGGGAACGCCGCGCGTGGCCGCATGCGGAGACGCCGCAATGATCGCCTGGCCGCGGGTCGATACCGTGTTCCTGGACATGGACGGCACTTTGCTCGACCTGCATTTCGACAATCATTTCTGGCTGGAGCATATGCCGCGCCGTTATGCCGAATACCACGGCCTCGCGCCGGAAGCGGCGCGTGCTCACCTTGCCGCGCATTACGAGCGCCACAGTGGCACGCTCAACTGGTATTGCCTGGATTTCTGGAGCAGTGAACTCGCGCTCGACGTCCTGCAATTGAAGGAGGAGGTCGCGCATCTGATCGCGGTGCGCCCCGACGTGCCGGTTTTCCTGCGGGCACTCCGCGCGTCGAAACGCCGTGTGGTGATGGTGACCAATGCCCATCCCAGGAGCCTCGACCTGAAAATGCGCGAAACCCGCATCGATGCCTATTTCGATGCACTGATTTCGTCGCACCAGGTCGGCCTGCCCAAGGAACACCCGGATTTCTGGCAGGGCCTGCAAGCGATCGAGCCTTTCGACAAGCAACGCACCCTGTTTGTCGACGACAGCCTGCCGGTGCTGAAAAGCGCGCAGGCTTACGGGATCGCGCAGCTGCTGGCGGTGTGCAATCCGGATTCGAAACAGCCGCACAAGGATTGCGGGGAATTTCAGGCGATCACCAGTTTCGAGCAGGTAATGCCAGATGCGTGAGAAAAGTGCCGCGCGCACTGGGCCAACCAAGGTTTCAGGCATCCAGCTAGTTGCCGATGGCAGGCACGCCCAATGTGGGCTGATTCATTCGGGGGGATGATGGGCGTTTTAACGTGGGAACCGAAAGGAAAGCCGGTCTATGCCGCTCTTGGTTTCTGGATACTGTTGGCCATATCCGTTTTGATTACCCGATACGCATCCCAGGACATGACAGAGGCGACCTGGTACTCATCGACTGAGCGCATGCTATTGCGCTTACCTATCGCGCTCTGGGTGTTTTTCGACGCAGAAGACAGGCTGTTTGAGAAATCGCGCCGAGACATTTACGCATCCATGTCCTTGATTGTTCCAGAAATAAGCATTCCCATTTTTCTGGTCAAATCGCGCGGCTGGCGAGAGGCGGGAAAGTCCGTCCTGCGATTCCTGGGCTGTTTTCTGCTTCTCGCTGCAGCCGTTTGGCCGCTGCAGTTATTGCTTGACCAATTCTTCCACGTTGCGCAGCCATGAAGCCCTAATCGCGAGCGTATCAAACAGGAAGCCGTGCAGGGCGCAAGCCACCGAATCAGGCCTGGAGGCTTGCGCCTTGGGCGTTGGGTTCGATCAGCACTGCCGCCCCCACGCTCCGCCCCTCCGCCGCAAGAATGTTGTAGGTGCGGCACAGCGCGCCGAGATTCATCACCTCGAGGCCGATGCGCGCCTCCGCCAGCGCCTGCGTGAGGGAAGGGTGCGGAAAGCGCAGGCGGTTGCCGGTTCCCAGCAGCAGGATATCCAGCTTGCGGTTGGCGATCCATTCGAAATGCGCGGCGGTCAGCGCGTCGAAATGAAGGCCGGCCCAGGGGGCGACTTCGATTCCGCGCGTCGTCAGCAGCAGGCTGGCTTCGTGACGATGGCCGTTGATGAAGACATGATCGTCGCCATAGCCGGAGAACAGCAGTTGGCCGGCGTCGGAGTTGAGGTGCAGTTTCATGCTGAAACCTTAGCAGATTCGGCGCCCGCCCGCGCCTGTCCCCTGCAACAGCGTTTGCCGGGGCAGGGCGGCTCCGGTAAAATCGCGCGTTTTCCAAGGCATTGTTTTGTCTTGATTTACGCACCGGGAAAACACCGTGACGGCTGACCACAAGCCACGCTTACGCACCATCCATAAATCGTCCAAGCTCGACAACGTCTGTTACGACATTCGCGGTCCGGTGATGGCGCGCGCGCGCCAGATGGAGGAGGAAGGCCAGCGCATCATCAAGCTGAACATCGGCAATCCCGCGCCGTTCGGCTTCGAGGCGCCCGAGGAAATCGTGCAGGACGTGATCCTCAACCTACCCAACGCCTCGGGCTACAGCGACTCCAAGGGGCTGTTCTCGGCGCGCAAGGCGATCATGCACGAGTCCCAGCGCAAGGGCATTGCCGGGGTGCAGATCGACGACATCTTCATCGGCAACGGCGTTTCCGAGCTGATCGTGATGGCGATGCAGGCGCTCCTGAACAACGGCGACGAGGTGCTGGTGCCGGCGCCCGACTATCCGCTGTGGACGGCGGCGGTGAGCCTGGGCGGCGGCAAGCCGCGCCATTACCTGTGCGACGAGGGCGCCGGCTGGCTGCCCGATCTGGACGACATCCGCGCCAAGATCACGCACAACACGCGCGCCATCGTCATCATCAACCCGAACAACCCGACCGGCGCGCTGTATCCGACCGAGCTGCTGCTGGAAATCCTGGAGATCGCGCGCAAGCACCAGCTGATCGTGTACGCCGACGAGATCTATGACAAGGTGCTGTACGACGGCGTCGAGCACACCTCGATCGCTTCGCTGGCCGAGGACGTGCTGGTCGTCACCTTCAACGGCCTGTCGAAGAACTACCGTGCCTGCGGCTACCGCTCGGGCTGGCTGATCGTGTCGGGCGACAAGCGCCATGCCAAGGATTATCTGGAAGGCCTCAACATGCTGGCGTCGATGCGCCTCTGTTCCAACGTGCCGGGGCAGTATGCGATCCAGACCGCGCTCGGCGGCTACCAGAGCATCAACGACCTGGTCGCGCCGAGCGGACGGCTGACGCGTCAGCGCGATCTGGCGCACGAACTGCTGACCCTGATTCCCGGAGTGACCTGCGTCAAGCCGAAGGCGGCGATGTACCTGTTTCCGCGGCTCGACCCCAAGCTCTACCCCATCCACGACGACCAGAAGTTCATCCTCAACCTGCTGGAAGAGGAGCGCGTGCTGGTGGTGCAGGGCAGCGGCTTCAACTGGCCGCACCCGGACCACATCCGCGTGGTGTTCCTGCCGCACGAAGAAGATTTGACCGAGGCGATTTCGCGCCTGAGCCGGTTCCTCGACCGCCAG
>JAUPLV010000147.1 GCA_030836725.1 Pseudomonadota bacterium
CGGGGTGCCAGATTTCTTCGGCGACCCAGCGGGCGCGTTTGGCGGTGAATCGCAGCACGGCGGTGGCGTGGGGCTGGCCGGCGAAGATGCCGTAGCTGCTGGCGAGTTCGCGGTTCAAGGTGGATTCGGCGACGGTCTTGGCGGGCTTGGTTAGCGGCTCGACGGTGCGGATGCATTCGACGGCGAAGATGCGCAGGCCTTTTTTGTCGTGGCACCAGGCGTCGAGGTACCAGTTGTCGCGGTAGTGGGCGAGGCGCTGGGGGGAGACTTCGCGGTGGCTCGTTTCATCGCGCTCGCGGTTGTAGTAGTCGATGCGGAGTCGGTGGCGTTGCAGGACGGCGTGGGCGACGGCCTGGAAGTGGCGCGGGTTTTTGTGGCGGGAGGCGATGCTCAGGAGGCGGATGCGCTGGTTGGCTTCGCCTGCGCCGAGATGGTTGCTGTCCAGCAGCTTGTTGATGCGGGTTTCCAGCGGTCGCAGGTGGTCGTCGAGCAGGCCGGGTTCCAGGTTGGCGAGCAGGTGTTTCAGGGTGACGAGGGCGAGCAGTTCAGAAGGGGTGAACCACAGGCCGGGGAGTGCGTGGCTGCCGTCGGCGGTGTCGTAGCGGTAGCCGCCGCGTTCGTTGTCGCAGACGATGGGCGCGCCGAGTTTGTCGCGCAGGTCGGCGATGAGGCGGGTAAGGGTGGAACGCGAAAAGCCGTGCTCAGCGATGAGCGCGGCGCGGGGTAGGCCAACTCGCCGTCCGTCCAGCAGACGGTGCAGGCGATAGATTTCGTCGAGTTTGCTCACGGATTCCGGATCGCTTGTTCGTTTTCATTCGATTCTCCGCGCCGGTTGTTTTTGTTGTGCGATTGAGTGTGCGCCTTGTGCCTGGGTGTTGCAAGCGGCTGCGATGATGGCGTGTGGTTGTATGCAGCTGGCGCACGATTCTGGCGCGATCCGTGGCGGGCAGGATGACGGTGGTTCAAACGCAGGGGCAGCAATCCGGTAATGCCGGTTTGATTAATGCGCTGGATTGCTTCGCTTCGCTCGCAATGACGGACGGGGCTGTGTCGGATTCGTCAGCGTCGCTTTTGAGCGCTGCAATTGCCAGTTGAACAACCCCGCATTATTTCTTCGGCAAACGCCAGCGCGGCCAGGATGTCTTCACGGTTGATGTGCGGGTAGGACGCGAGGATTTGTTCGTGGGTCCAGCCGTTGGCCAGCCAGCCCAGAATCAGTTCGACGGAAATCCGTGTGCCTTTGATGACAGGTTTGCCGGCCAGCACGGCGGGGTCGCGAGTAATGTGATTTCGTCTATCCATGTTCAGGCTCCTTGTGAAGTCAAACTTGCGGAAACCGCTTATCAGAAGAAATCGTCTTCCCGCTGGTGGCGCACCGCCAATATCGTAACGGTGTCGGCGTCTTCGATTTCGAACAGTGCGACATACCCGGACTGGCCAAATTCGATCAGCATTTCGCGCAGGAAGGGATGGTCGGGCGAGGCCTTGCGGCAGGCAAACGGAAAGGCCTCCAGAAAGCCGAAAGCCTTTTCAATTGCCACTCGCGCGCGTTCGGCCGTCTCCAGATCGCGCTCTGCCAAATATTCAAACAGGCGCTGTAAATCGTCGGCCGCGCGGGCTGCAAGGCGCAGCCGGTAGCTCATTGCGCCCCGGATGCCTGCTTGCTGCGTACACGGGCCAGGCTTGCATCCAGCCGCGCCAACATGTCTTCAGCGCTCACGTAGTCGCCTGTGGACCGCGCTTCCTCGCGGGCCAGCAGGCCGCGTGCGATGAATTCGCGCTGAGCCTCGCGTCGTTCGATGTTCAGGCGAACGGCTTCGAGCACGAAACCGGACAGGGTCTCGCCTTCGCGCAGGACTGATTCGGCTGCGCTTCGCAGTGCGCTGTCAACGCGCAGGGGGGGCAGGGTGGCGTTCTTCATGGCGGGCTCCTTGCATTGCATTACATATGCGATGCAGTTTAGGAGGCAAATGGGGGATGCGCAAGCCGGGTGACAAGGATGCCCGCCTGACCGTTCGTTCAGCCGAGCGACTTGCCGCTGGCCCAGAAGTCGTAGCCTTTGGAAAGGAATTCGTCCCACGGCAGGTAGTGCGAGCCGTCGCAGGAGAAGGTGAGGCCGACCATGCCGTTGAAGATGTTGAGGGAGCCGGCGCGCAGGTAGAAGGTTTCGTCCATGAAGCGCAGCGCGCGCAGGTTGTCGAGCACGGGGCGGATCTTGTCGCGGGGCACCACGGCGTCGGCCGGGTAGTCGTGGCACGGGTAAATCAGGCAGGTGTCGGGGCGGGTCAGCGCGTCGATGTCGAGCAGGCGGTAGCGATAGGGGTCGGCGACCAGCCAGATGGTGGCGCGGCTGCTGGAAAAGTGCAGCTTGCCGTGGAAGATGCCGCGATCGGTCATCAGTTCTTCCATTACCCCGAGCACGGTGTCGATATGGAGATCCATCTGGCTGTCGACGCGGGTCTGGTGGAACACCGCGCTGCGAATCGCCGGGTCGCCCTTGATCTGCCGCCAGTAGGTGGGCTCGTCGTACAGCTTGCTGGTGATGGGCAGGTCGCGCAGGTCGAAATCGGCGCCGATGAAGCCGAGCGCCTTGCCGTCGTCGTCGCGAACGATCTGGATCGCGGTGAGCGATGGCCGTTTGGCGCGCAGGCTGATGTAGGCCTGGGTCAGCAGGAAGCCCTGGTTGGGCACGGCTTCGCGCATGTAGGGGCGGTCGGAGCGGTCGCGCCCGTAATCGGTTTCGATCAGGCCTTCGCGGCTGATGTTGTCGGAGAGCTGGATCGCGCGGGTGTCCAGGGCGTACAGGTATTTGCACGCGGGCATGGTGGTCAGCGCATGGGTCAGTGCGGCGTTGAGTCCGGCGCGGCTGGGCCACGCCCGGCTGCAGGCCTGCGCGGCCAGCGCCAGCGGTTCGCGCAGCAGGTTGGCCAGCGATTCGCGCTGTTTGGTGACGCTTTCGGCAAGGGTGGTGGGGGTGTTCATGGGCGATCGATCCGCGGCAGGGGCTGCATTGTCCGCAATATTAATGACGCGAGGATTAATGTCGCAAGGAAATCACCGGCCAGCCCTGTGCCTCGGCATGGGCGAGCAGGGTGGGGTCGGGATCGACGGCGACCGGGTGGCGGACTTTTTCCAGCAGCGGCAGGTCGTTGTGCGAGTCGCTGTAGAACCAGCTGGTTCCAAGGCGGTCCAGCCGGGTGCCGTGGGCTTCGAGGAAGTGTTCGAGGCGGACGACCTTGCCTTCGCGGAAGCAGGGGGTGCCGGCGACTTCGCCGGTGAAGCGGCCGCCGATTTCCTCGGGGTCGGTGGCGATCAGGTGCGGGATGCCGAATTCCCTGGCGATGGGGCCGGTGACGAAGCTGTTGGTGGCGGTGATGACGGCGACCAGGTCGGCTTCGCTCAGGTGTTTGTTGACCAGGTCGCGCGCGGCCTGGGTGATCATCGGCTTGATGCGCGTCTCCACGTATTCGGCGCGCCAGGCGTCCAGCTGGTCGCGCGAGTGGGTGGCCAGCGGGCGCAGGGCAAAGGCGAGGAAGGCGTAGATATCCAGCCGCCCGGCCTTGTAGTCCTCGTAGAAGGCCTTGTTCTTGGCTTCGTAGTGGACGCCGTCGACGGCGCCCTTGGCGATGAGGAATTGCCCCCATTCGTAGTCGGAGTCGCCGGCGAGCAGGGTGTTGTCGAGATCGAAGAGGACGAGGTTCATGCGGGGTCAGGGGTCAGGGGTCAGGGGTTTAAGCCGTCATCGCGAGGAGCGAAGCGACGTGGCATACGATTCCACATGGGCTTCAGCCCATAGTGGATCGGAGTCCTTTAGGGCGATCCAGAAGTGTCCGCTTAATCAAGGCGCTGGATTGCCGCGCTGCGCTCGCAATGACGATCATGTCGAATACCTGTTTCCTGAGGGGTTAAGGGTCAGTGGCGCAGTCCCTGGCCGCGGTCGAGCCAGAATTCGCGCAGTTCGTAGGCGCCCCAGAGGGCGAGGGCGAGGTGATCTTCGCGGCGAACGGCGCGCTCTTCGGGGGTGAGTTCGTCGAGCGGGGCGGCCAGCACGTAGAAAGGGTCGAGCACTTCGTCGACGAAGGCTTCGTCCTTGCTCCCTTCGGGCAGGGTCCAGTCGTCATCCCAGTGTTCCACCGCGAGCAGGAAACCGGCGGCCCACAGCTGCGCATAGGGCGGGATGCCGGCGTCCTTCAGCCGCTTGGCGTCGCTGGGCGGCAGTTCGGCCAGCAGGCCATCCCAGTCCATGACCAGCGGCGACAGCGCCTTGGGGTCGGCCAGGTTTTCGATCGGGGCGGCGAGCGCGCGGGCGATCTCGTTGCGGCGGCGGGTGAACAGCGCCAGGAAGCGCGCCGAGTCGGCTTTGTCCTCGAACGCCGCGTCGATGCCGTCCGCAGCTTCGAACAGCACCGGGAAAAACTCCTCGGGCGGGATGGCGCGCGGGCTGCACACCAGCGCGGTGATGAAGCCGTCGAGGCTTTCCAGCGAGACCGGGACGTCGGTGCGCTCGTCGATGAGGTCGACCAGATCGGCCAGGGTGTCGATCTCGTCGTCGCGGAGCGGGGCGTTGGCGTTTTTGGATGCGGACATGGCTGGGGCTCGGATAGTGAGAGAACGGACCTGCGCTTCGCGTAAAATCCACTTATGAATTTTACCGCGATGGGCATGTCCGCAACGGTATTGCCCGAATCATTTCATCTCGTCGGCTGGCTGGGCCTGGCTTTCCTGGCCTGGCGCTGGCTGATGTCGGGCGACTGGCGCGCGCTGGCCGAACCGCGGAAGCTGAACCTGTTCCTCGGCGCCACGGTGGCGATGCTGACGCTGTGGCAGATCCGCACCGGAATCAAACCGGGGCTGGTGTTCCATTTTTATGGCATGGCCGCGCTGACGTTGATGTTCTGTTTCTGGCGCGCAACGTTTGCCGGGGTGCTGATCCTGCTGGCCAATGCTGCATTCGGGCGCGGAAACTGGGCGTCGATCGGGGTGGACGCGCTGCTGATGGCGGCGTTGCCCGCGGCAATCAGCTGGGGGTTTTACCGCCTGCTGGAACGCCTGCTGCCGAAGAATTTTTTCATTTATGCGATCGGCAACGGTTTTTTCGGCGCGGCGTTCTCGGTTGTCGCGATCGGGCTGGCCATCACCGCGGTGATGAGTCTGGGCGGCGCGTACTCGCTTGAATACCTGCGGGCGATACAGCGCCTT
>JAUPLV010000043.1 GCA_030836725.1 Pseudomonadota bacterium
GTCGGTGATGGAAATGAGCCATCGCGGCAAGGAATTCATGGGCATCGCCGCGGCAACGGAAGCCGATCTGCGCGAGTTGATGGGAATTCCCGCCAACTACAAGGTTTTGTTCCTGCAGGGCGGCGCGTCGTCGCAGTTCGCCATGGTGCCGATGAACCTGCTGCGCGGCAAAGCCAGCGCCGATTATCTGAATACCGGCGAATGGTCGAAGAAGGCCATCAAGGAAGCCAAGAAATACGGCGCGGTGAACGTGGTGGCGACGAGCGAAGACAAAAACTTCAGCTACGCGCCGACGCAGGACCAGTGGAAGCTCGATCCCGATGCCGCCTATGTCCACTACACACCCAACGAAACCATCGGCGGCGTGGAAATCTTCTGGACCCCGAAAACCGGCAGCGTGCCGCTGGTGGCCGACATGTCGTCGACCATCCTGTCGCGCCCGATGGATGTGTCGAAATTCGGCGTGATCTACGCCGGCGCGCAGAAGAACATCGGCCCGGCTGGCCTCACCATCGTCATCGTGCGCGACGACCTGATCGGCCAGACCGTTCCAGGCACGCCGACCATGTTCGACTACAAGATCCACGCCGACAACGACTCGATGTACAACACGCCGGCCACCTTCGCCATGTACACGGCGGGGCTGGTGTTCAAGTGGCTGAAGGCGCGCGGTGGCCTCGCTGCGATGGAAAAGACCAACCGCGAGAAGGCGAACCTGCTGTATGACGCGCTCGACGCGACCGATTTCTATGATTCCCCGGTGGCGAAAGACAACCGCTCGCTGATGAACATCCCCTTCACCCTGAAGGATGCCGCGCTCGACGAGGCTTTCCTCAAGGGCGCGAAGGAACGCGGGCTGATCCAGTTGAAAGGCCACCGCTCGGTCGGCGGCATGCGCGCCTCGATCTACAACGCCATGCCGGTCGAGGGCGTGCGCATGCTGGTCGATTACATGCGCGAATTCGAGAAGAGCCATGGCTGAGGCGCGCAAGATCCTCACCCTCAACGCTATTTCAGCGCGTGGGCTGGCGCGGCTGCCCGAGCATTACATCGTCGGCGGCGATCTTGCCGACCCGGATGGCATTCTGGTGCGCTCGGCCAACATGCACGACATGGATATCCCGGTGTCGGTTCGCGCAATCGCTCGCGCCGGCGCGGGCACCAACAATATTCCGGTGAAGAAGCTGTCGGAACGCGGGCTGCCGGTCTTCAATGCGCCGGGCGCCAACGCGAATGCGGTGAAGGAACTGGTCATTGCCGGCATGCTGATGGGCGCGCGGAACATCGTTCCCGCGATCAAGTTTGTCGAAGGCCTGTCCGGCTCCGACGAGGACATGCACAAGGCGACCGAAGCCGGCAAGAAGGCGTTCGCCGGAACCGAATTGCCGGGCCGCACCCTGGCGGTGATCGGTTTGGGCGCGATCGGCTCCTATATCGCCGAGGCGGCGATCAAGCTGGGGATGCATGTGGTCGGCTTTGACCCCGCGATCACCGTGGATGCCGCGTGGCGTCTGCCGTCGCAGGTCAAGCGCGCGGAAAACGTCGAGGACGCCCTGCGCGTCGCCGATTTCGTGACCCTGCACATGCCGCTTGTCGACGCCACCCGCGGCCTGATCAACGCCCAGCGCATCGGCATGATGCGCCCCGGCGCGGTGCTGCTGAATTTCGCGCGCGAAGGCGTGGTCGAAAACGCCGCCGTGATTGAGGCGCTCGAAGCCAACAAGCTGCACGCCTATATCTGCGACTTCCCGGCGAATGCGCTCAAGGGCCACGCCAGGGTGGTCGCGCTGCCGCACCTCGGCGCCTCGACCGAGGAAGCCGAGGAGAACTGCGCGGTGATGGTGGCCGAACAGCTCGCCGATTATCTCGAAAATGGCAACATCCTCAATTCGGTCAACTTCCCCAACGTCAGCATGGCGCGCGAATCCGCATACCGTATCGCGATCGCCAACGCCAATGTGCCGAACATGGTGGGGCAGATTTCGTCGGTGCTCGCCGCCGCCGGGCTCAATATCCATAACATGGTGAACAAGTCGAAAGGCGACATGGCCTACACGCTGGTCGACGTCGACAGCGCCGTGACCGACACCGTCATGCAGCAGCTCTCCGCCATCGCCGGCGTGCTGGTCGTGCGTTATTTGCCTGCCGCCTGAGACGGACGATGGATGAGGAGTTGAAGGCGCTGCGCGCGCGTATCGATGGCATCGACGATGCCATTTTGCATCTGCTTTCGGAGCGCGCGGGCATCGCCCAGCAGGTCGGGCGCGCGAAGAAGGGCGAAAAAATCTACCGCCCCGAGCGCGAGGCGCAGATCGTGCGGCGGCTGCGCGAGAACAATCCCGGCCCGTTGTCAGGCGACACCATCGAGCGGCTGATCCGCGAAATCATGTCGGCCTGTCGCGCCGTGGAAGAACTCACCCGCGTCGCCTATCTCGGCCCTGTCGGCACCTTTACCCAACAGGCGGTGCACAAGCATTTCGGCCATGAAGTCGAGGCGCTCGCCGAGGCCGATATCGACGCATGCTTTCATGCGGTGGAAACCGGGCGCGCCGATTTTGCCGTGGTGCCGGTGGAAAACTCCACCGAGGGCGCGATTGGCCGCACGCTTGATCTCATCGTCCCCAGCCCGCTGAAAATCTGCGGCGAGGTGATGCTGCCGATCCATCAGACCCTGATGCGCAAGGCATCCTCACCCCAACCCTCCCCCCTCAACGGGGAGGGGGCGAATGTCATGCCCAACCCGATTAACGGGATTCAGCGGGTATTTGGCCACGCGCAGTCGCTCGCCCAGTGCCAGCACTGGCTCTCCCGCCATCTGCCCGACGCCGAGCGCGTCAGCGTGGTCAGCAACAGCGAAGGCGCGCGCCGCGCGGCCGCCGAGCCCGATGCCGCCACGCTGGGCTCGGAGGCGGCCGCCGAGTTGTACGGTCTCGCGGTGGTCGCGGGGCGGATCGAGGACGAGGCCAGCAACACTACGCGCTTTCTGGTGCTGGGGAAAACCGATGCCGCGCCTTCCGGGCGCGACAAGACCTCGCTGGTCATGGGCGCGAAGAACCAGCCGGGCGCCGTGGTCAAGCTGCTGCAACCGCTCGCCGACGCCGGCATTTCCATGAGCAAGCTTGAATCGCGTCCGGCGCGTTCATCCAATTGGGAATACCTGTTCTTTGTCGTCTGCGAAGGCCATCGCCAGGACCCCAAACTGGCCGCCGCGCTGGCTGAAATCGAGTCGCGCGCGGCTTTCCTTAAAATTCTTGGCTCTTATCCCGCTGCATCGTGATCACTTGTTGTGAACTCGCGCCGCCGCATGTGCGCGCGATTGCCCCGTACCAGCCGGGCAAACCCATCTCCGAACTGGCGCGCGAACTCGGCCTGGCCGAAGCCGATATCGTCAAGCTGGCATCGAATGAAAACCCGCTCGGCCCCAGCCCGCTGGCGCTTGCGGCGGCACAGCACGCGCTGCATGACATGGCGCTGTATCCCGACGGCGCCGGCTATGCGCTGAAGGCGAAGCTGTCGGAAAAGCTGGGCGTGACGGCAAGCCAGATCGTCCTGGGCAACGGCTCCAATGACGTGCTCGATATCGTGGCGCAAACCTTTCTGACGCCGGAAACCTCCTCGGTTCACTCGCAGCATGCATTCGCGGTCTATCCGATCGCCACGCAGACTGCCGGGGCGAAGAGCATCGTGGTGCCGGCGCGGAATTTCGGCCACGATCTCGCCGCGATGCGCGCGGCGATCCGCGACGACACGCGGGTGCTGTGGATCGCCAATCCCAACAATCCGACCGGAACCTTCCTGCCGTGGGCGGAGATCGAGGCCTTCCTCGAAACCGTGCCGCCGCACGTGCTGGTGGTGCTCGACGAAGCCTATGGCGAATACCTGCCGCCGGCCGAGCGCTGCGACACCGCGTCCTGGCTGGCGCGCTTCCCCAATCTTCTCATCACCCGCACGTTTTCCAAGGCCTATGGACTGGCCGGATTGCGGGTTGGCTACGGACTGGGACACCCCGAGGTGATCGACCTGCTCAACCGGGTGCGTCATCCCTTCAATGTCAACCTGCCCGCGCTTGCCGCGGCCGAGGCCGCGCTCGACGATGCCGAATTTCTCGAACGCAGCTATGCCTTGAATACCGCCGGTATGGCGCAACTGGTGGCTGGCCTGGACGCACTCGGAATCGAAACGGTGCCGTCGAAAGGCAATTTCCTGCTGGCGAAGGTCGGCGATGCCGCGCGGATCAATACCGAACTGTTGCAGCGCGGCGTCATCGTGCGCCCGGTCGCCTGTTACGGCCTGCCCGAATTCCTGCGCGTCTCGGTGGGGCTGGCTGGACAGAACGCGCGTTTTCTCGACGCTCTGAGCGTGATTCTTGCCGCTTTAGCGGCTTTAGAACCACGGCCTGACCCTGGCGGTCGGAAAGCTTGCCTGTGATCGTCGGCACACTCGCCATCGTCGGCACGGGGCTGATCGGCGGTTCCTTTTCGCTGGCGCTCAAACAGGCCGGCGCTGTGCACGAGGTGCTCGGAGTTGGCCGCAATCCGGCGAGCCTGACCGCCGCGCTTGAACTTGGCCTGATCGACCGCGCGGCCAGCTGGGTTGAGGCCGGCCAGGCCGACTGCGTCCTGCTGGCGATGCCGGTGGGCGAAACCGAAGCCGTGCTGAAAAGCCTTGCGCCGCACCTGAAAACCGGGGCCATTGTCACCGACGCCGGCAGCACCAAGGCCAACGTGGTCGAGGCGGCACGCGCCGCCCTCGGTGCGCGCTTTGCCGATTTCGTGCCCGGCCACCCGATCGCCGGCTCGGAACAGAGCGGCCCCGGCGCCGCGCGCGCCGACCTGTATCAGGGCAGGAAAGTGGTGTTGACGCCGCATGCCGACACCCGCGCCGACGCGCTCGCCACCGTGCGGGCGCTGTGGGAGGCTGCCGGGGCGCAGGTCGAAACGCTGGATGCCGAACTGCACGACCGCGTATTTGCGGCAGTGAGTCACTTGCCGCATCTGGCGGCATTCGCACTGGTGGATGAACTCGCGCAACGCGCCGATGGCGACACTTTTTTCCGCTTTGCCGCCAGCGGCTTTCGCGATTTCACCCGCATTGCCGGCAGCAGTCCCGAGATGTGGCGGGACATCGCACTGGCAAACCGCGAGGCGGTGCTGACCGAACTGGACGCCTATGTCGCGGCGCTGCAAGCGCTGCGCCAGACCGTAGCCAGCGAAGACGCCGAAGGATTGTTGAAACTGTTTTCGCGCGCCCGTGCCGCCCGTGAAAACTGGATGAAAAAACAGGATTCTTGATGGAATTTCTCGATTTGCCTGGATGCAACGCTGCGCGGGGCACGGTGCGCCTGCCCGGCTCGAAAAGCATTTCCAATCGCGTGCTGCTGTTGGCGGCGCTGGCCGAAGGCGTGACCGAGGTCCACGACCTGCTGGATTCGGACGATACCCGGCACATGCTGGCGGCGCTACGCGAACTGGACGTCGGGGTCGAAGACCGCGGCGGCAACCACTGGCGCATCCACGGCGTTGGCGGGACTTTCCCGGTCAAGCAGGCCGAGCTGTTTCTGGGTAACGCGGGCACGGCGTTCCGACCCTTGACCGCGGCGCTGGCGCTGTGCGGAGGCGATTACGAACTGAAGGGCGTGGCGCGCATGCACGAGCGGCCGATCGGCGATCTGGTCGACGCGCTCAAACAACTCGGCGCGCAGATTGACTACTTGGGCAATCCCGGTTTTCCGCCGTTGCATATTCATCCGGCTACGCTGGCAGGCGACCGCGCGCAGGTGCGCGGCAACGTGTCGAGCCAGTTTCTCACCGGCCTGCTGATGGCGCTGCCGCTGCGGCAGAAAAACACCACGGTCGAGGTGCTCGGCGATCTGATTTCCAAGCCCTACATCGGCATCACCCTGGCGATGCTGCGCCGCTTCGGCGTCGAGGTGGCGCAGGACGGCTGGGCAAGTTTCACGGTGGCGGCCGATGCACGCTATCGCAGCCCGGGCGAGATCTACGTCGAGGGCGACGCTTCATCGGCCTCGTATTTCCTGGCCGCGGGCGCCATCGGCGGCGGCCCGGTGCGGGTGGAAGGCGTCGGCGCCGACAGCGTGCAGGGCGATGTGCGCTTTGCCGACGCGCTGGCGCTGATGGGGGCGCGGATCACGATGGGGCCGAACTGGATCGAAGCGCGGGCACCGGCCAGTGGCCAGCTGAACGCCATCGACCTCGACTGCAATCACATTCCCGACGCCGCGATGACGCTGGCGGTGGCGGCGCTGTTCGCCGACGGCGTCACCACGCTGAGGAATATCGCCAGTTGGCGGGTCAAGGAAACCGACCGCATCGCGGCGATGGCGATCGAACTGCGCAAGGTCGGTGCAGCAGTGGAAGAGGGCGCCGACTTCATCCGCATCACCCCGCCGGAAAAACTGATCCCCAATGCCGTCATCGACACCTACGACGACCACCGCATGGCGATGTGCCTGTCGCTGGTTTCGCTCGGCGGCGTGCCGGTGCGCATCAACGATCCTGCCTGCGTGAACAAGACCTTTCCCGAATATTTCAAGGCTTTTGCAGGAATTGTCCAAATGAGCGCCGCGTCCAGTCAAATCCCCGTCATCGCCATCGACGGCCCCTCGGCGTCGGGCAAGGGCACCGTGGCGGAGCGCGTGGCTCGCGCGCTTGGCTTTCATTTCCTCGACAGCGGCGCGCTGTACCGGTTGACCGCGCTATCGGCGATGAAGCATGGCGTGGCGCTCGACGACGAAGCCGGCGTGGCCGAACTGGCGGGTACGCTGCCGGCAAGTTTTCACGACGGCGCGGTTTGGCTGGAGGAGGCAAACGTGACCGAAGCGATCCGTGCCGAAGCCGTGGGCGAGGGGGCGTCGAAAGTGGCGGCGCTGCCGGCGGTGCGCGCGGCGCTGCTCGATCGCCAGCGCGCCTACCGGCAGCCGCCTGGCCTGGTGGCTGACGGCCGCGACATGGGTACAGTGGTGTTCCCTGACGCGGCAACTAAAATCTTCCTCACAGCCTCTGCTTCCGCGCGCGCCGAGCGGCGTTATAAGCAGTTGATCGAAAAGGGGAACTCTGCTAATCTCCCCGCCCTTGTCGCTGACATGCAGGCGCGCGATGCGCGCGACACGGCCCGCGCCGTGGCGCCGCTGAAACCCGCACCGGATGCGCTGCTGCTCGACACGACTGAAATGGATGTCGTGCCGGCGGTGGAAGCGGTGCTGGCGCATTACGCTTTATGCGAGGCCCGCGGCAAACAAGGCAATTGATGGTTTGATTTTTTCTCGTGCCAGTCCTGCGCCCGCAGGCTGGCGATGTGCAACTAACCCCGTCCTCACCGACGGACAATGAAGGTTTTTTTAATGTCTACAGCTACCGCCTCCTCCGCCCCCGAATCCATGGATAGCTTTGCCGCCCTGTTCGAGGAGTCCCTTGCCCATCAGGAAATGCGCCAGGGCGAAGTCATCACCGCAGAAATCGTCGGCATCGACCACAATTTCGTGACGGTAAATGCAGGCCTCAAATCCGAGAGCCTGATTCCTGTTGAAGAATTCAAGAACGATCTTGGCGAAATCGAAGCCAAGATCGGTGATTTTGTCTCCGTGGCCATCGAGTCGATCGAAGACGGTTTCGGCGCCACCAAGCTGTCGCGCGAGCGTGCCAAGAAACTGGCTGCGTGGCTGGATCTGGAAGCTGCGATGAACGAAGGCCGTATCGTCACCGGCATGGTGCAGGGCAAGGTCAAGGGCGGCCTGACCGTGCTGGTCGGGGGGTTGCGCGCCTTCCTGCCGGGTTCGCTGGTGGATATGCGTCCGGTCAAGGACACCACCCCGTTCGAATACAAGGAAATGGATTTCAAGGTCATCAAGCTCGACCGCAAGCGCAACAACGTCGTGGTGTCGCGTCGCGCCGTGCTGGAAGAGACCATGGGCGCCGACCGCGAAGCGATGATGGAGAACCTCAAGGAAGGCTCCATCGTCAAGGGCGTGGTCAAGAACATCACCGACTACGGCGCGTTCGTGGACCTGGGCGGTATCGACGGCCTGCTGCACATCACCGACATGGCCTGGCGCCGCGTCAAGCACCCGTCCGAAGTGGTGCACGTCGGCCAGGAACTGGAAGCCAAGATACTGCGCTACGACACTGAGAAGAACCGCGTTTCGCTCGGCATCAAGCAGTTGGGTGACGACCCGTGGGTCGGTATTGCCCGCCGCTATCCGCAGGGCACCCGCATGTTCGGCAAGGTCGCGAACCTGACCGACTACGGCGCGTTCGTCGAGATCGAAGAAGGCATCGAAGGCCTGGTGCACGTCTCCGAAATGGACTGGACCAACAAGAACGTCAGCCCCTCCAAGATCGTTCAGCTGGGCGATGAAGTCGAAGTCATGGTGCTCGACATCGACGAAGACAAGCGTCGCATCTCGCTGGGCATGAAGCAGTGCAAGTCGAACCCGTGGGAAGATTTCTCGATGAACCACAAGAAGGGCGACAAGGTCGGCGGCGCGATCAAGTCGATCACCGACTTCGGCGTGTTCATCGGTCTGCCGGGCGGCATCGACGGCCTGGTCCACCTGTCCGACCTGTCGTGGAGCCTGCCGGGCGAAGAAGCCGTGCGCAACTTCCGCAAGGGCCAGGACGTGGAAGCCGTGGTGCTGGGCATCGACCTCGAGCGCGAGCGCATTTCGCTCGGCATCAAGCAGCTCGAAGGCGATCCGCTGACCAGCTTCGCGACCGGCCACGAGAAGGGCAGCATCGTCAAGGGCACCATCAAGACCGTGGAAGCCAAGGGCGCCACCGTGCAGCTGGACAGCGACATGGAAGGCTACCTGCGCGCATCCGAAGTCTCGCGTGACCGCGTCGAGGACATGCGTACCCATTACAAGGAAGGCGACGAGATCGAAGCCATGATCATCAACGTGGACCGCAAGAACCGCGTGATCAATCTGTCGATCAAGGCCAAGGACATGACCGAGCAGGACTCCGCGATGAAGAAACTCGCAGCGGAATCCGCCGCGGCTGCCAGCGGCTCGACCAACCTCGGCGCGCTGCTCAAGGCCAAGCTCGAAAACAAGAACGCAGAGTAATTCATGACCAAGTCCGAGCTGATCGCTCAACTTGCGGCGCGGCATTCGCAATTTTCGGTTGCGGATATCGAGATGGCGGTGAAGTCGATTCTCGACGCGATGGCAAAAAATCTGTCACGCGGCGAGCGCATCGAGATTCGCGGCTTTGGTAGCTTCAGCCTGAGCTTTCGCCCCGCCCGCCTCGGGCGCAACCCCAAGTCGGGCGAGCGCGTGGAGGTGCCGGCTAAATATGTGCCGCACTTCAAGGCCGGCAAGGAATTGCGGGACCGTGTGGATTTTCCGCTCTGAGCGTGCTTGTTGATGTGTTGGTAGCTTTGCATTTACGGCATGCACACCGCGGGTAGAGCAGAAAGCAGGAACAGCAGTAGCTTAAAACGGCGCCAAATGGCGCCGTTTTTCTTGGGTGCGGATGATTAAAGAAGTGGCGCTTTCTTGGGCGATGGGTTCTGCGCGGGTAGAATGTGCGGGTTTCCTTGGCGCGCGATCATGAAAAACTTTACACATTATCTGGGCCTGGCGGCGAAACTGCTGGTGTTTCTGCTGGTGTTGGGTTTCGCGCTCAAAAACAGCCACTCCGTGACATTCAATTCCTATCTGGGTTACGCATGGCAGGCGCCATTGATCGTGATGCTGGGGCTGGCGTTTGTTCTGGGCGCGATGATGGGCGTGCTGGCCCTGCTGCCGACCTTGTTCCAGCTGCGGCGCGGATCGGCGACAAAACCGCAGACGACGATGGCCGAACCCACCACCGAGATCGAATCTGTCTAAGCCATGGAATTTGAAGTCTGGTGGCTGCTGGCGTTTCCCCTGTTTTTTGTGCTGGGCTGGCTGGCGGCGCGGGTCGACATCCGCCAGGTCGTCACCGAGTCGCGCGCGCTGCCCAACTCCTATTTCCGCGGGCTGAATTTCCTGCTCAACGAGCAGCCCGACAAGGCAATCGAAGCCTTTCTTGAAGTCGTCAAGCTCGAACCCGAAACCATCGACCTGCACTTTGCCCTGGGTGCGCTGTTCCGCCGCCGGGGCGAGCTTGACCGCGCCATACGCATGCACGAGAACCTCCTGGAGCGCGAAGGGCTGGCCGAAGACCAGCGCCTGCGCGCGCAAAGCGAACTGGGGCAGGATTATCTGAAAGCCGGGCTGCTCGACCGTGCCGAAGAAGTATTCGGCAAACTTCTGGAAACCTCCCAGCATGGACTGGCGCGCACCTATCTTCTGGAAATCTATGTGCAGGAGAAGGACTGGCAAAAAGCCATCGACGCCGCGCGCCTGCTGGAGAAGGACACCAGCAAGCCGCTCAACGCCGACATTGCCCATTTTTATTGCGAACTGGCGCTGCTGGAAGCGGCCAGGGGCAATCCCGACGCGGCTGCGGCGCATCTGCAACAGGCGCTGGCCACCAATCGCCAGTCGGTGCGCGCCAACATGATGGCGGGCGATCTGGATGCGGCGGCGGGCCATCACGAGGCCGCAATTGCCGACTGGCGGCTGGTCGAAACGCAAAGTACCGCGCATATGGCGCTGGTGGTGGATCGCGTGCTGGGCTGCTATCGCCAGATGGGGCGCATGGAAGAGGGGGTGCTATGGCTGCGCACGCTGTACGCCAGACAGCCGTCGCAGGACGTTTTCAACGCACTCTATCTGGCGATATCCGAGACCCAGGGCGCAGCGGCGGCCAGCCAGCTCGCCCGCGCCGAACTGCGGCGCAATCCCAGCCTGCGCACGCTGGACCGGCTGCTGGAGGCTGAGCTCATCAATGCCGAACCGGAACAGCGCGAGTTGCTGCAGATCGAAAAAAGCCTGGTGGCTTCGCACAGCCAGCGCATGATGCGTTACCGCTGCAGCAGTTGCGGATTCAAGGCCAAGCAGTTCTTCTGGCGTTGCCCGGCATGCGGGCGATGGGACAGCTTCGATCCTGAACGGCGCGAGGGCGAAGGGTGAGCCAAAGGTCAGGGAAAAATGGATGACGCATAAAATTATTGTAGCGCTGGATTTTGCCGACACGGATTCCGCGCTGGCGCTGGTGGATCGGCTCGATCCGGCCTTGTGTCGGCTCAAGGTGGGCAAGGAACTGTTCACGGTGGCGGGGCCGGATCTGGTGCGGGCGCTGGTTGCGCGCGGCTTCGAGGTTTTTCTCGACCTGAAATTTCATGACATTCCGAACACGGTGGCGGCAGCGTGCCACGCGGCGGCGGGTTTGGGCGTGTGGATGCTGAACGTCCACGCCTCGGGCGGGCGCCGCATGATGACGGCGGCACAGGAGGCTCTGGCCGGATTGGAAAAGCGTCCGTTGCTGATTGCGGTGACGGTGCTGACCAGCATGAGCGCCGAAGACCTGGGCGAGGTCGGCGTGGCGGATGCGCCCGCCGACCAGGTGCTGCGTCTCGCTCGCCTGACACAGGCCTGCGAACTCGATGGCGTAGTCTGTTCGGCGCAGGAGGCTGCGATGCTGCGCGCCGATCTGGGCGGAAGTTTCCGTCTGGTGACGCCTGGGATTCGTCCAGCGGGCGCGGAGGCGGGTGACCAGCGCCGCGTGATGACGCCGGCCGAGGCCTTGCGTGCCGGGGCGACCGATCTGGTGATCGGGCGGCCGATCACGGCGGCGAGCGATCCGCTGGCCGCGCTCAAACGGCTTCAACATGAAATTCAAAACCGGAATACCCGCGGGGAAATGTAGTGATAATTACCGTGATCGGCACTGGTTATGCGGGGCTGGCGAACGGAACCTGTTTGGCGGAAATCAGCAACATGGTGCTGTGTCTGGCCCTTGACCCGACAAAAATCGAAACGCTGAAATCCGCCGGTATCCCGATCTGCGAGCCGTGGGCCATGCGCGGGATGGGCTTCGACTATTTACCGATTGGACGTCAATAAAGCATGTACAAAAGTATCGAGGAATGTGTCGGCAACACGCCGCTGGTGCGGCTGAAGCGCATGCCCGGCGCAACGACGAACACCGTGCTGGTCAAGCTCGAAGGCAACAACCCGGCGGGCTCGGTGAAGGACCGCCCGGCGCTGTCGATGATCGAGCGGGCCGAGGCGCGCGGCGAGATCAAGCCGGGCGACACCCTGATCGAGGCCACCAGCGGCAACACCGGCATCGCCCTGGCGATGGCGGCGGCGATGCGCGGCTACAGGATGATCCTGATCATGCCCGAGAACGCCTCGATCGAACGCCAGCAGACCATGCGCGCCTTCGGCTCCGAACTTCACCTGGTGAGCCGGGAAGCCGGGATGGAAGGCGCGCGCGATCTGGCCGTGGAGATGGAGCAGCAGGGCGTCGGCAGGGTCCTCGACCAGTTCGCCAACCCCGACAATCCGGGCGCGCACTACCGCACCACCGGCCCGGAAATCTGGCGCGACACCGAGGGCGGGATCACCCATTTCGTTTCCAGCATGGGCACCACCGGCACCATCATGGGCTGCTCGCGCTACCTCAAGGAACAGAACCCGGCGATCCAGATCGTCGGCGTGCAGCCGACCGAGGGCGCGCAGATCCCCGGCATCCGCAAATGGCCGGAGGAGTACGTGCCGGCAATCTGCGACCCGACTCGCGTCGACCGCATGATCTACGTCAGCCAGGAAGACGCCGAGGAGACCACGCGGCGGCTGGCGCGCGAGGAAGGCATCTTCGCCGGCATCTCGTCCGGCGGCGCGCTGTGGGCGGCGCTACAGGTGTCGAAGGAGGTCGAGAACGCGGTCATCGTCTCCATCGTCTGCGACCGCGGCGACCGCTATCTGTCGACGGGCGTTTTCCCGACCTGAGTTGACGGTGCCCGATGGCGGTGATACTTTGGTGCTACCTCATTGACAGGAGACCGTCATGGCTGCCACCACCACGCTCAAATTGCCCGAGCCGCTCAAGGCGCGTATCGCGCCGCTGGCCGAGGCGGCAGGAAAATCGCCCCATGCCTGGATGATCGAAGCGCTGGAAGAACGTGTCGAGCAATCCGAGGCCTACGCCGCCTTTGTCGCGGAAGCGCTTGCAGCGGAACAGGAAGTGCTGAGGTCGGGCGAAGCCTATGCGATGGAAGACGTGCATCGTTATTTGCTGGATAAGCTCGATGGCAAACCCATCAAACGCCCCAAGCCGATCAAGATCTGATCGATGGCGGCGGTTGTCTATACCCTGCAAGCGCTTGACGATCTGGATCGGCTGGAAGATTTTCTGCTTGAAGTGGATGCGCCAGCCGCCAGGCAAACCATTCCTCTTATCATTTCGGCGGTAGAAACCCTGCGTCTGCATCCACACATCGGCAGGCGGAGTGGAAGCCAGTTGCGCGAGCTTGTCATCTCGCGCGGCAAAACCGGCTACATCGCGCTGTACAGCTACAATGAAATCCGCGATGTAGTGATCGTGCTGGCCA
Organism: Pseudomonadota bacterium; assembly: GCA_030836725.1. Lineage (GTDB taxonomy): Bacteria > Pseudomonadota > Gammaproteobacteria > Burkholderiales > Thiobacillaceae > Thiobacillus. The sequence continues at coordinate 13,447 of JAUPLV010000043.1, forward strand.
TCCGCCATCAGCGCGAGATCGGCCTGTGAACATGAAAGCGATGAGAAAAAATAACGCCTGATGGCCAAAACCAAAACGATCTACACCTGCACCGAGTGCGGAGGGCAGTCGCCCAAGTGGCAGGGGCAATGCCCGGCCTGCAACGCCTGGAACACCCTGGTCGAAACCATCGCCGAGTCGGCCAAGCCGCGCTTCGCCTCGCTGGCGGCGACGAGCCAGGTGCAGATGCTGCACGAGGTGGAGGGCAGCGAGGAATCGCGCATCGCCACCGACATCGGCGAACTCGACCGCGTGCTCGGCGGCGGCCTGGTGCCGGGCGGGGTGACGCTGATCGGCGGCGACCCCGGCATTGGCAAGTCGACGCTGCTGCTGCAAGCCATGGCCGGTCTGTCCGGCCGGATGAAGACGCTCTACGTCAGCGGCGAGGAATCGGCGCGCCAGGTGGCGCTGCGCGCACGTCGCTTGAGCCTGCCCGAAACCAACCTGCCGGTGCTGCCGGAAATCCGCCTCGAAGCCATCCTGGCGCAACTCACCGATCTCAAGCCCGACGTCGCGGTGATCGACTCGATCCAGACCGTGTATTCCGAAGCGCTGACCTCGGCCCCCGGCTCGGTGGCGCAGGTGCGCGAGTGCGCGGCGCAGCTGACGCGCCACGCCAAGCAGACCGGCACCGCGATCATCCTGGTCGGCCACGTCACCAAGGAAGGCGCGATCGCCGGACCGCGCGTGCTGGAACATATCGTCGACACCGTGCTGTATTTCGAGGGCGACACCGGATCGTCCTTTCGCC
>JAUPLV010000148.1 GCA_030836725.1 Pseudomonadota bacterium
GCCCGCAAATGCGCCAGGCCATAACCGGTCCCGCTGCCGACATCGAGTACGCGCGCCGGTTGCAGGGTCATGTAGTCAAGCCTTGCGAGCAGGCGGTCGCACACCTCGCGCTGCAGGACTGCGTGCGCATCGTAGCTGGCGGCGGCATGATCGAACGCGCGCCGCACTTCGGCCAAATCGAGTTCGTCAATTGGTTTGGGCATGGCGTTCGCCCCTTTATGCCCGTCAGGGTACTCCCCCGCTTGCGGGGGAGGGTTGGGGAGAGGGGAGCGGTCACGCTCGTCAGTCACGGGCAAAACGGCCGATCGCGGCGGCCACCTCAGCGCAATGCGACAAGTGCGGCGCGTGCGCGGCACGGGAAAACTCGACGTGCCGTGCCGCTGGCAACGTTTCCGCCAGCCAGGCGCCTGCTGCCGGCGGGGTCAGCGTGTCGAGCGCGCCGTGCAGTATCAGGGCCGGCTGCGTCAGCCGCGGCAGTTCAGCGCGCAAATCGGTGTCGCGCAATATCGCCAGCCCGCCCGTCAGCGCCTCGCGGCTTGTGGCCGGCGCCGCCAGCAGCGTCTGCCGCAATTGCTGCAGCAGGGTTTTCTGCCCGCTCATGCCGCGCGTTTGCAGGCTTAGAAAACGCAGCAGCGTGGCCTGCGGATCGGCCAGCAGCGCGTCGCCGAAATCCCGCAGGTCCGCAGGCGCCATGCCGCGCTCCCAGTCTTCCGCCGCAACGAATTTCGGGGTCGACGCCAGCAGCACCAGGCGCGCGATCCTGTACGGATGATCGAGCGCCGCGCGCATCGCCACCTGGCCGCCGAGCGACCAACCGAGCAGCGTGGCCTGGTCCGGCAACTGCCGCGCCAGATCGTCGGCCCAGCCCTGCAGGGTGTTCTCCGCCGGCGCATCGCGGCCGCCGTGCCCCGGCAGGTCAAGCGCGCGCACCTCGAAATCGTTCGCCAGCAGAGCGGCCAGCATGTCGAACACACGGGTATTCATGCCCCAGCCGTGCACCAGCGCGATGACGGGTTTAGCCGATGGCATGCAGGGCCTCGACCAGTTGCGCGACATCGTCGACGCTGTGCGCAGCCGACAGGGTGATGCGCAGCCGCGCGGTGTCGGCGGGCACCGTCGGCGTGCGGATCGCGGGCGCCAGCAGGCCGCGCGTGAGCAGGGCCTGCGACAGCCGCACCGCATCGGCATTGGCGCCGATCAGCAGCGGCTGGATCGGCGTGGTGGACGGCATCAGTTCGCCGCATTTCAGTCCGGCCAGCCCTTCGCGCAGCTGCGCGATGCGGCTACGCAGGCGTTCGCGCCGCGCGTCGCCGGCCTCGATCTGTCGCAGGCTCTCCAGCAGGCACGCGGCCAGCAGCGGCGGCAAGGCGGTAGTGTAGATGTAGGGGCGCGCCTTCTGGATCAGCCAGTCGATCACGATTTTATTGGCTGCCGCCGCCGCCCCCGCCACCCCGGCCGCCTTGCCGAGCGTGGCCAGATAGATCACGCGATCGCTTGCGCGGGCGCGGGCGGTCAGACCACCCCGGCCGTCGTTCAGCACGCCAAAGCCGTGCGCATCGTCGAGATAGAGCCAGGCGTCGAAGCGCTCGGCCAGATCCAGCAGCGCATCGACCGGCGCGATATCGCCGTCCATGCTGAACACCAGGTCCGACACAATGAGCTTGTCCTGTGCCCGGCTTGCCGCCAGCTGGCCCTCGAGTTGCGCCAGGTCGTTGTGGCGATAGCGGGTGAAGTTCGCGCCGGACAGCTGTGCGGCATCGACCAGCGAGGCGTGATTGAGCTTGTCGGCGAACACCTCGCCGCGGCGGGCCGCCAGCGCGGTCAGCACGCCCAGGTTGGCCATGTAGCCGGTTGAAAACAGCAGCGCCGCCGGCTTGCCGACGAAGCCCGCGAATGCGGCCTCGAAGTCATGATGAAAACGGTGGTGGCCGGTGATCAGATGCGCCGCGCCCGCGCCGACGCCGCACGCATCGAGCGCGTCATGCGCGGCGGCAACCAGCGCCGGATCGGCGGCAAGTCCGAGGTAGTCGTTGCTGCAGAAGGAAATGACGCGCCGGCCGTCGATCGTGACGTGCGCGCCCTGCGCACCGTCAAGCAGCCGGCGCGGGCGTTCCAGATGATCGGCCTGCAGCGCCGCCAGCCCCTGCTGCAGGCGGGCCAGAGCCGCGTGCGTCACAAAGGGGTCAGTCCCAGCGTCTCGAACAGCCGCTGGTCGCGCTCCCATTCCGGATTGCCGGTGGTGAGCAGCTTGTCTCCGTAAAAGATCGAATTGGCGCCGGCGAGGAAGCACAGCGCCTGCATGACGTCGCTCATCTGCTGGCGCCCGGCGGACAGGCGCACCAGGCTTTTCGGCAGGGCGATGCGTGCCACCGCGATGGTGCGCACGAACTCCAGCGGCTCGAGCGCCTCGGCATCGGCGAGCGGTGTGCCCTCGACCCGCACCAGCAGGTTGATCGGCACCGACTCCGGCTGCGGGTCGAGCGCGGCCAGCTGCGCGATCAGGCCGGCGCGCTGGGTGCGCGACTCGCCCATGCCGACAATGCCGCCGCAGCACACGCTCAGGCCGGCCTCGCGCACCCGCGCCAAAGTATCGAGCCGGTCCTGATAGTCGCGGGTGGTGATGACGTCGCCATAGAAATCGGGCGCGGTGTCGAGGTTGTGGTTGTAGTAGTCGAGGCCGGCCGCCTTCAGCTGCTCGGCCTGGCCCTCCTTCAGCATTCCCAGCGTGGCGCAGGTTTCCAGTCCAAGCGACTTCACCTCACGCACCATTTCGGCCACCGATTCGAGGTCGCGCGGTTTCGGTCCGCGCCAGGCCGCGCCCATGCAGAAGCGCGAAGCGCCAGCGGCCTTGGCGGCGCTGGCGGCCGCCCGCACGTCGTCCAGCTGCATCATCGGCTGCTTGTCCACCCCGGCATCGTGGTGCGCCGACTGCGGGCAGTAGCCGCAATTCTCGGAACAGCCGCCGGTCTTGATCGACAGCAGGGTGGAAAGCTGGATCTTGTTCGGGTCGAACCGGTCGCGATGCGCCTTCTGCGCCTGGAACATCAGGTCGGCGAACGGCAAGGCGAACAGCGCTTCGATCTCGGTCATCGACAGCCGCGCAACAGGCTGAGTCATGTCATTCATTGTTTTCCACCTCGACGGTCATGTCCTGCCACGGCTCGCGCGCGGCCTTGAAAATATCGAACAGCGCCCACGGCACGATGATCGTCACCGCCAGACCCAGCACCAGCATCAACCCCCGCCAGCCATCCAGCAGGCCGTAGATCGCCGGACCGATCACCACCAGACTGCCCATCACGCCATAAAAGCGGTAGCCTGCCCACTTGTTGTAATGCGCGGTGCGCGAGTTGGGATGGTGGGCGATGCTGGCATAGACAAAAATCGACGCCGCCATCCAGATCATCACCGGCGGCAGCGACAACACGAAAGGCAAAAAACCAACTTTCTGGCTGGCGAGCAATTTGCCCAGGAGCAAGGCGCTCAGCGATGTCATCATCACGGCAACGGTGATGAGGTTGAACAACTGCGCAGCAAAGCGGGAGGAGGAGGCAGTGATGAGATGTTGGGCTTTCATGGCCCGGATTTTCGGTGCCGCAACCTTCCCTGTCAAATTTGGGCGGGCCTGGAATTGAACATCCGCTCAATTATTAATCGTTTTTTTCCGCCCGCCTGCCTGCTGTGCGGCGCCGGCTCGACACGCTCCCTGTGCCGCGACTGCCTGGCCGACCTGCCCTGGCACAAGCAGCCGCAATGCCCGCAATGCGCCACGCCCACACCGGCCGGCCAATTGTGCGGCAGCTGTCTCAAGCGGCCGCCCGCGTTCGATCGCAGCCATGCCGCGCTCGCCTATGCGTTTCCACTCGACCGGCTGATTCCCGCTCTGAAATATAGCGGTCGGCTCGCCATCGCGCCGGTACTGGGGGAATGCCTGGCGGAAGCGATGGCGCCCGGCGCCGCCCCGGACTGCCTGATCCCCATGCCGCTGCATCCGCGGCGCATCCGCGAGCGCGGCTTCAATCACGCCACCGAGATCGCGCGCGAGGTGGCCAGGCGGCTCGATCTGCCGCTCGACACCGACAGCTGCCGGCGCATCCGCGACACCCCGCCGCAGATGGGCCTGAAACATGATGCGCGGCGACGCAACGTGCGCGGCGCATTCGCATGCACTGGCGACGTTCAGGGGCGGCGCATCGCCCTGATCGACGACGTGATGACGACCGGAACCAGCCTCGACGAGCTGGCAAAAACACTGAAACAGGCGGGCGCGCTGGAAGTGGAAACCTGGGTGGTGGCGCGCACCCTGCCGCCGGGCGACGCCGCCTGAAGCGTCATGACCATGGGAGAAATTCGCGGCGGGCCACCGCTGCCTGGCCGTTGCTGAAGGCTCAGCCGTAGATCTCCTCCACCGCGAAAATCCGCCGGTGTTCGCGCATCGCATAGCGGTCGGTCATGCCTGCGATGTAATCGGCCACGGCGCGCGCGCCTTCCAGCGACTCGCGCGCCTGGTGTTCGGGCGGCAGCAGGCGTGCATCGCCGATGAACGCGGTGTAGAGGTCGGTGATGATGCGCCCCGCCTTGCTGCTCATGCGCGCCACCTTGTAATGACGGTACAGATGACGCAGCAGGAAGCGCTTCAGTTCGCGGTGCTCTTCGAGCAGCGCCGCGCTGAATGCCGCCAGTTGCGGCGCAGCGCGCACCTCGGCCAGGGTCTGCACGCTGCTATTCTCAATGTTGACGCGGGTGGTGTTCACCAGATCGAGGACCAGCGTGTTGATGATGCGGCGCACCGTCTCGGTGATCACGCGGCGCCCCTGCAGCGCCGGATATTTGGCGCGCACCTCGTTCAGGTGGCGCGCAAATATCTGCACTTCGGACAATTGCTCCAGCGTGATCAGGCCGGAGCGCAGACCGTCGTCGACGTCATGATTGTTGTAGGCGATCTCGTCGGCCAGGTTGGCAATCTGCGCCTCCAGTGAGGGTTGCTGCTTGCTCAGAAAGCGCGCGCCGACATCGCCGAGCTTCTCGGCATGAGTGATCGAGCAGTGTTTGAGGATGCCCTCGCGCGCCTCGAAGGTCAGGTTCAGTCCGTCGAATTCAGCGTAGCGTTCCTCCAGCAGATCGACCACGCGCAGCGACTGCAGGTTGTGCTCGAAGCCGCCATGCTCGCGCATGCAGGCGTTGAGCGCA
>JAUPLV010000044.1 GCA_030836725.1 Pseudomonadota bacterium
CCTTCTTGATTCGTTCGGTGGCCGCTTCGCGCTCGTTCACCATCTCGTCGAAATGCCGTGCCAGCTCGCCGATTTCGTCGTTGGTTTCAAGGTTCGCGCGCGCCGCGGTGTCGCCTTCGCGCAGCCGCTCCATAACCGACTGAAGGTGGCCGACGGGACCGGTGATGGTGCGCATCACGAACACGGCAAGGAAAATACCGAGAATCATCAGTCCGACGATGATGGCCGAAGTAACGATCTGGTCGTACCGCAGTGCATCCGCCGCATCCTTCAGCGACACGCCGAGCGCCGCGGACGCAGTTTCCGAAAGCTTCAGTTGTTCGCCCAGCGCGCCCGTCACCGAACCGAAGTAGGCGCTCGGGGCCATGGTCAGTTGCGTGGATTGGGCCACTTCCTTGCGGACCATTTCCAGAATCTCGTGCCCCGATTCATCGGCGCTTGCGAGCGGCGCCTGCAGCGACTGCCTGAGTTTCGGCGCCGCATTCATCGCCTTGTTCAGGGCGAGAATGGATCCTTCCAGGGCGTTTTGGGCTTCGGCCAGCGCCGTGGCCAGCGCCACGCGTTCCGCCAGCGAGAGGCCTTCATCCTGGGCCCCCTCGACGGATCCAGCGGAACCGCGCTCGGCGGCCCGCGCCAGCGCCGCGGTTCCCTGGGCGCGCAACTGGCCCAGAGACTCGGTAAGGCGCGGAATGGTGTTGTAGGCCGCCTGAATCAGGTTGTAGTTCGCGGCGTTCGAGTCGAGGGACAGGCCGAAATGGTCGACCATCAAGTCCAGTTGCGAGAGGTAACTCGCGATGATCCGTGTGTGTTCGGTGTAACTCTCGCCCGGCTTGATCGCGCGGCTTGCCACGTTCGATCCGAGGCCGTCCCACTCCTGCTTGGCCTTGCCCCACGCATCCCGAATCGCCGCATTGTCGATCCGGCCGATTTCGGCATCCATCTCGCCAACCGCCTTGTCGACTTCGGCCTTTTTCGGGACCAGGTCGGCAGCCATCTGTTCGTTACCCGCCAGGGCGCCGGCCGACAGACCGCGATGCTCCTGCGTCAACTTGACGACCTTGAGCAGTTTGCCGGCGGGCTCGAAGCCGCTGAGTTCGTGTTTGGCGGTTTCCACGCCGGTCTGCGCGGTCGTGAAAACCTCGTAGAACGGCACCAGCACAAGAGCCAGCGCGAGCACCCCCAGAATCTGGAATTTCTTGCCCAGCCTGAGTCCGGATAGCAACCCGGCAGGCGACATCGTTCTGATGTTCATGGTTTATTACTCCTTCAACACACCGTTCGTCGGGAAAACATTTGATGGATTACCTGAAGCGCAGCTTGCGCATGCGCTGCATTTGCAAATCGTGGCACATGATGCGTGCCGGGCCATTATTGAGCCCCTCCCAGGAGGAAGCCCTCATGGTCGAACTCCAGCCACACCTCTTCGTCGGTCGAGTGGGCCGCTCGCACGTAGTTCGCCAGGAACTCCGGCAGTTCGGGTACCTGGTTGGTAAGACGTAAATCGTTGAGCGCGACGGGATGCCCGTCGATGACAAAACCTGCCGCCTTGTCCCCCTTGTCGAGCACGAGAATCATGGTTTTCCGCGCGGCCACATCAGGTGCGTCAGGTGCATCGGACAGCATTTGCGCAAGATCGCAGACGGGAACCAGATTGCCGCGCAGATTGATCACGCCCTGAAGCCAGCCTGGGCCATTGGGAATGGCGGCCAGAGGCATCATCGGCACAACCTCGCTGCCGACCCCGCCCTGGATCAGCAGTGAAAGGCCTCCCGAGCGGAAGCCATAGCGCAACTGCTTCTTGACCGTCTCGGTCGCGACAGGGACAAAGCCCTCGGGCGGCTCGAACCGGTTAAGCGCTTCGCTCGGAGAAACCGCCGTGCGCGCGGAGGTTTTTTCCGTGCGCACAGTACGTTCAGACATGGTCGTATCCATGACTCAAGGTCGAATCAGACAACAGCCTTGAGCTGGTCGATGAGCTGGTCCGAAGTGAAAGGCTTCGCCAGGTGGCCCTTGGCACCCTGCATCTGGCCCCACACCTTGTCGGCCTTCTCGCCCTTGCTGGTCACGAAAACCACGGGAATGTCCTTGGTCGCCGGATCCTGATTGAGCAGGCGGCAGGTTTCATAGCCGTCCATCTCGGGCATCACGACATCCAGAAAAATGACCGCCGGCTTTTCCGCCTTCGCCTTGGCGATGGCCTCGGTGCCGTTGGCCGCGGTGATCACCAGACATCCCGCGTCCGACAGCGCATTCCTGATGTTGGCCTGATCGACCGGGGAATCGTCTACTACCAGTACTTTCTTGCTCATTTCTTACTGCTCCTATGGTTACGGTTGGTGTTGCACATTTTTGATAACTGGATGCAGCCTCATTCCCGGTCGCGGCGTACGCACACGGGAATTCCGCTACTTCGCAATTACCGGTTGCCCCATGCTCTGCTCGCCTCTTTCATCGAGGTATTTGCACAGGGTTTGCTGGAAAACTTCGTTTTGCACCGGCTTGGTCAGAAAGGCGTCGCAGCCAGCCAGCGAGGCCCTGACCCGGTCGAACGTGGACGATTTCCCGGTCAGCATGATCACGGCCGTATGCTTCAGCCTCCGGTTCTTCTTGATCGCCTTGCATATCTGATACCCATCGGCGCCGCCCGGCAGGACCACATCAAGGAAGGCAATGTCGTAAACATTTTTCTCGATAAGGACGAGCGCCTTCTCCGCCGTATCGGCGAAGTCGGCCGCCACCCCGTACATCTTGAGCCCGAGCCCGACCTGGGCCTGAACGGTGGTGCTGTCATCCACCACCAGCGCCGAAAATCGTGTTCCCTTGCCGGCGATGGCAACGGAGGCATCGGGCGACGCCCCTTCATGGCCAATGCTTAGCTCGGGCAGGAACTGGAATTCATGCACGGTGACCTCGTCGAGCAGGTTGACGAGGCCGAGCAGGCTCGGCGGGACCAGCGGCCGCTTGAATTCGCGCCTTCCGGAGAGACTGTTGGTTTCCGTCACGAGAAAAATTGCAGGGGCCGGGTTCCGCGCCCGAGCCGAGTGCCAGGCCCGAAGCGCCATGGGCGACTCCCCGTCGACCAGGTAGATGTCGGTCGCGGAACCTGTCGAAGTTTCGAAAACGTAGGATCGCGCGCGGGACGCGGTCAGGCGGGCGGCTGTCGCCAGCATCCGCATTTCACGCTCGGCCATGTCGGCAATAACGTTGACGCGAAACATTTTTTTGTATTCCATCCCACCCTCCAACGGCTGCACACCCGCCAAAGCGACGCCATGGCATCGCCCGCACGGCACCTTAAAAGTCACGCGCCAAGCTTCAAGCAGGAAAAGAAAAGGGGGGAAGCCAGGCCGACGGAAACCGTATGGTCTTAACGGGATCGAGGATTGTTTCCTCCTCGTATCCCAGCAACCCCGCTGCCATAAACCCTCGAACGAACTCGAGATTCCTTAGGCCGGAAGCTTTGCGTCCTCGTTTTTCAACGAGTTTGCCCTTAGTACTTAGTAACTATGCGTAAACTACATCAATACCTATCTATCCGCAAGTGGATTTTCAGAAAATTCCGCGTCGCAAGTCGCGACTCGAAAATCTGTTGCGAAAATGGCTTTCCAAACGCCTCGAACGCCTGGCGGCGACGTCCCGCCTAACCCTTCATCAATCGCCGCGCCGCGTGCGCCAGCGGCATGGGCAGGCGGCACAGCACCGCCTCGGGGTCGAGGGCATCGAGCAGGTTCTTGACCGTCAGGCCAAGCTCGGTGTCGCCTTCGCTCACCAGGCGGCGGCTGAAGAACAGGGTGTCGGGGTCTTCGCTGCGCGTGAGCAGCAGCATGAAATCGCGCGCGGTGGCGCTGATGGTGAGGTCGGGGGCGCCGCTGTCCGGCGAAAAGCCGCGGGAGCTGACGGTGAAATGCAGGCTGAGCCCGAGGTCCTTGACGCGGATGGCATAGCGCCGGCCGACCAGCGGCTGCCAGTCGAGGCTTTGCAGCGCGGGCCACAGCAGGCGGTTGGCCGCCAGCGAAAACGCCAGACTGGGCGGGGCAGCCGGAAGCCGGGCGATCAAGGCGCTCAGGGGGGGCGGCACAGCAAGGTTCAGCATCATTTCTCCGTTGCTCAGGGCAGGCATCAGCGTACGGCGTCAGCCCAGTTGTTGGGGGTTTCGTAAAGCCGCACCCGCTGCAGTCGAAGCTGGTTGCCGTAGGTGTCGAGGTAAGCCGCGTCAAGGATGCGGAACGCTTCGGCCGCGAGGTTTTCCGCCGTGGGCACGACCGGCAGCACCACGGTCTTGTGGCCGGGCAGGGTTGCCAGAAATTCCACCACCGCCTGGTCGCCCCGATACACCAGGAAAGCGTGGTCCCAATGGCTGACCAGCGCGGTGTTGGCGATGGTTTTCACGTCCGAAAAATCCATCACCATGCCCTGCTCCGCCGCGCCTTCGGTGCGGATGATCTCGCCGGAGAGCGTGATTTCAATGGCATAGCGATGGCCGTGCAGATGCTTGCACTGGCTGCCGTGATGGGGAATGCGGTGGCCGGCGTCGAATTCCAGTTTTCGCGTAATCAGCATGTCAGGCAGGCTCCGAACTGCGTTCGAGGCCGGCGCGGCCATGCCAGTAACCGTCGACCGGCGGGCCGGGCATGATGCGCTGAAGACCATCGGCGGCTCCTGCTTCGCCCATTATCGTCGCCTGGAAGGCTTCGACCACCCGTCCCATGTGGCGCGACTGCGGCGACAGGCGCAGGCTGGCAATATCGAGTTTGCGCAGGGCGGGCAGTTCGCCGAGCAGGGTGTAGACGCCCGCGGACTGCGTCTGGATGCCGTTGAGCGTCAGGAAGGGCTCACCCTCGCGGGTCGCCAGCGCCAGCCCGTCCGGATGATCGAGACAGCGGAACTGGCAGTCATCCTTGGGCAGGTTGTAATGGCGCGCGGTGAAACAGCGCGCGGAGTACGCCAGCGGCAGGCGGCCATAAGCGAAGACCTCGGTCTCGATCCCGGCCGGCGCGTGTTCGAGCAGCGCCGTCAGGTCGACGCACGACATTTCCACCGGCGGCAGCCAGCGCTTCGCACCGAGCCCCGCCAGCACATCGAGCGTTTCGTGGTTGTAGACATTGAGCGTCGGCCCGGCGACGAAAGGCACGCCGGCATCGGACAGCAGCCGCACCGCGCCCCACTCGTTGGCCTCGACCAAAAATCGGCCATCGGAAACGATGCGGCGCAGCATCTTGAGATCCGATTCCGACTCGATCAGCGTCTGGGTGGAGAGCACCACCTCCTTGCCGGCGGCGGCGAGCTGCTCCGCCAGATCCAGCCAGTCGGGCAGGCGCAGCAGGTGGCGACGTGAGCACACACTCTCGCCCAGATACACCCGCGCCACCGGCCAGCGCTTCGCCTCTTCGTAGAAAGCAAGCGTGTCGTCGTGCGACCAGTAGTAAAGAAGGGGACCGAGGCTAAGGTTCATTCAGAATGCCCTTATATGTTGCGAGGAGCGTAGCGACGCGGCAATCCAGTAGCGCGTGGCGCCGACCGAGGTGCGTTGCTGGATTGCCGCGCTTCGCTCGCAATGACGGCAAAGCAGTTGATTTCATTGCTGCTCATTTCCAGGGTCGATGGTAGGCGCCGAGCGTATGGCTCTGCCCTTCCGACAGTTTGTTGAGTTCGGCCTGCCAGGCCGGCGCGGGCTTGAAGCCTTCGGCGTTTTTCTTCACGGCATCGATGGCAGCGCGCCATACCCGGGTCACCTGCGTCACGTAGGCCGGGCTGCGCTGGCGTCCTTCGATCTTGATCGCGGCGATGCCGATCTTCAGCATCTCGGGCAACAGGTCGAGGGTATTGAGACTGGTCGGCTCCTCGATGGCGTAATAGGTTTCGCCGCCAACTTCGAAGCGCCCCTTGCACAGCGTCGGATAGCCGGCTTTTTCGTCCTTGCCGTAGCGGTCGAGCAGCACGCCGTTGAGGCGCGACTCCAGCCCGCTCGGCGTATCCGTCCACTGCACCGATTTCGGCGGCGAGCAGACGCCGGCCGAGTTGGGCGATTCGCCGGTGCAATACGACGACAGCAGGCAACGCCCCTCCACCATCACGCACAGTCCGCCGAAACCGAACAGCTCGATCTCGACATCGGTGTGCTGAACCACGTTTTCCACCTGCGGCAGCGACAGCACGCGCGGCAGCACAGCGCGCTGGATGCCGAAATGCTCGCGATAGAAATTCACCGCCTCGTAGCTGGTGGCCGAACCCTGCACCGACAGGTGCAGGCGCAATTGCGGATGCTGCCTGACCGCGTAACGCATCAGTCCGGGGTCCGCGAGGATCACCGCATCCATGCCCAGTTTCGCCGCGCGGTCGATCGCGCCGGTCCAGCGGCTCCAGGTATCGGTCTGCGGATAGGTGTTGAGCGCGAGCAGCACCTTGCGGCCGCGGTCGTGGGCGTAGCGCAACCCCTCGGCGGCCTGGGCCTCGTCGAAATTGAGGCCGGGAAAGGCGCGCGCATTGGTGTTGTCGCGAAAGCCCATGTAGACCGCGTCGGCGCCGTTGTCGATGGCGGCTTTAAGTGAAACCAGGCTGCCCGCCGGGCAGACAAGATCAAGCGGCATGAATTTCTCCCTTCCAGGCCTGGCCCGCGTGCGTGCCCTGGCGGCTGCCGCGCCGCGCAAGTTCGTCGGCGATGCCGTTCAACACGTCCCACTTCTTTGCACACCACGCGGGTGCGAGCAGGATGTCGGGCGAAGCGGTTCCAGTGACGCGATGGTAGACCACGTCCCACGGCGTGCGCTCGATCAGGTCGGCGGCGATGCGCGTGTATTCCGCCTCGCTCAGCGGCGTGTATTCGCCGCGTTTCCATTCGATGGCGAGCCGGGTGTGCTTCACCACGTGCAGCGGATGCAGCTTGAGGCCGTCGACGCCGACGTCGAGCACTCGGTCGAGGCTGACGTGGCTGTGGGATTCGTCCTCGCCGGGCAGGCCGACAATGAGGTGGCAGCACACCGGAATGCCGCGCGCGCGCGCCGCGCGGGCGGCGGTTTCGTATTCGGCGAAGCCGTGGCCGCGGTTGACCCGCGCCAGCGTGGCGTCGAAGGACGATTGCAGGCCGAGTTCCAGGGACACCTCGTGGCCACGCTCACGATATTCCGCCAGCAGGTCCAGCACCGGGGGCGGCACGCAGTCGGGCCGCGTGCCGATCGAAAGCCCGATCACGTCGGGCGCGGCCAGCGCCATGTCGTACAGCGCGCGCAGCTCGTCGACGTGCGCGTAGGTGTTGGTGTAGGCCTGAAAATAGGCGATGAAACGGCGCGCGCCGGTGCCGCGCGCGATGCGGCCGCGGGCGCGCTCGAACTGCGCAACGAGCGGCGCCGGGTCGCGTGCGCCCGGAGCGAAGGACTTGTTGTTGCAGAACGTGCAGCCGCCGATGCCCTTGCTGCCATCGCGGTTGGGGCAGGTAAAGCCGGCGTCGAGCGCGATCTTGTGCACCCGCTCGCCATGCCGCTCCAGCATGGCACGGCCGTAGGTGTGGATGCGGTCGGCAAGGAAGCTCACGCCGCCGCCGCCCGCCCTGACTTGACGCCCTGCCGCGCATCGGCCGGACGCGCGCGCGCGCCCCTGCCGCCGCTCAAAATAGGCGAAAGGCATTTCCCGACGAGGGGAAACGATGGCAACGGGGGATGCGGCATGCGGTGGTCCCTGGACAGGACTCCAGCCGGGCTGGAATCACTATATATTGAGGCGCTTATCGTAAATTTTTGCGTGCGGTTTGTCCATTGCCCATGCCCCGGCTGCCGCCTCCCCGTTCAGCGCAGGCATGGCGGACCGTCGCGCCGGGGTTCACCCGCCCCGCCTAAACGCCTACAATGCCGGGTCTTACTGGCTGGTCTCTACTCCATTCCAAAATGTTCACCGGAATCATCCAATCCATCGGCCGCATCCACGAATACGAAGCGCGCGGCGCCGATGCGCGCATGGTCATCCTCGGCGGCGGGCTTGATTTTTCCGACGTCGGCCTGGGCGACAGCATCGCGGTCAACGGCATCTGCCTGACCGCGGTGGCGGTGGCGCCGGACCGCTTCACCGTCGATGTCTCGGCCGAGACCCTGCGTGTCACCGCGGGTTTCACGCCGGGCGCGGAGGTCAACCTGGAAAAGGCGCTGCGGCTGGCGGACCGCCTCGGCGGGCATCTGGTATCGGGACACGTCGACGGCGTCGGCGGCGTTCACCGCTTCGTTCCGGTGGGCGAATCGCACCTGCTGGAAATCGACGCGCCGCGTGAACTCGCGCGCTACATTATCCGCAAGGGCTCGATCACGGTGAACGGCGTGTCGTTGACGGTCAATGCGGTCGATGGCGCACGTTTCGCACTCAACCTGATCCCGCACACGCTGGAAATGACCATGCTCAAGCACCTAAAAACAGGTAGCCGCGTCAACCTGGAAGTCGACATGATCGCGCGCTATGTCGAGCGCCTGGCCCAATTTACGAACACAACGGACAAAGACTGATGAGCCTCGCCTCCACCCTGGAAATTATCGAAGAACTCAAGGCCGGCCGCATGGTCGTGCTGGTCGACGAGGAAGACCGCGAAAACGAGGGCGACCTGGTGATGGCCGCCGAGCACGTCACCCCGGACGCGATCAACTTCATGGCCAAGTACGGGCGCGGCCTGATCTGCCTGACGCTGACCGACGATCGTTGCCGCCAGCTCGGATTGAAGCAGATGGTCTCCGACAACCAGACCCCGCACGGCACCGCGTTTACCGTGTCGATTGAAGCGGCCGAAGGCGTCACCACCGGCATTTCGGCCGCCGACCGCGCGGTCACCATCCAGGCGGCGGTGAAACGCGACGCCAAGGCCACCGACATCATCCAGCCCGGCCACATCTTCCCGCTGCGCGCGCAGCCGGGCGGCGTGCTGGTGCGCGCCGGCCACACCGAGGCCGGCTGCGACCTGGCCGGACTGGCGGGACTCGTTCCCGCCTCGGTGATCTGCGAAATCCTGAAAGACGACGGCACCATGGCGCGCCTGCCCGATCTGGTGCCGTTCGCGCAGGAGCACGGCCTGAAGATCGGCGCCATCGCCGACCTGATCCATTACCGCAACCAGACCGAAAGCCTGGTCGAGCGCGCCGCCGACCGCCTGATCCAGACCGTGTACGGCGCCTTCCGCCTGATCGCCTACCGCGACAAGTGCGCCGGCGAAACCCATCTGGCGCTGGTCAAGGGCGAGATTCACGCCGACCAGGAAACCCTGGTGCGGGTGCATGAGCCGCTGTCGGTGATGGATTTTCTCGATGTCACCGGCGGCGGCCATTCATGGCCGATCATGGGCGCGATGGAACGCATCGCCGAATCGCAATCCGGCGTCATCGTGCTGCTGCATCGCCCGGAAACCGCCGCCGCGCTGCTCGAACGCATCAACCCGGCGCCCGTTGCCAGCCGCAAATACGATCTGCGCGACTACGGCATCGGCGCGCAAATCCTGCGCGACCTCGGCGTCGGCAAGATGAAACTCCTGGCCAGCCCGCGCAAAATGCCCGCCATGGACGGTTTCGGGCTGGAAGTCACCGGTTATTCCGAAAAGGCCTGAGCGTTCCGCAAAGCCCGGGCCTGCGCATTCGCGCCTATCATTCAAAGGACACATCATGGGAACCACCAGCGAAATCTCCGAACTCGACCCCGTCTATCAGGGCGGCGGCCTCAGAATCGGCATCGTCATGAGCCGCTTCAACAAGGACATCTGCGAAGGCCTGCTGTCGGCCTGTGAAATCGAGCTGGCCCGCCTCGGCGTCGCCAAGGACGACGTGCTGCTGGTGGATGTGCCCGGCGCGCTGGAGCATCCGCTGGCGCTGCAAAAAATGGCGCAGTCCGGAAAGTTCGATGCGCTCGTCGCCATTGGCGCCGTGGTACGCGGCGACACCTACCACTTCGAGGTGGTATCGAACGAATCCTCGCGCGGCATTCTCGACGTGCAACTGGAAACCGGCATCCCGATCGCCAACGCGATCCTGACGGTCGACACCGAAGAGCAGGCGCATGTGCGCATGGCCGAAAAAGGCCGCGATGCCGCCCGTGTGGCCATCGAAATGGCCAACCTGATGAAGCGTCTCTGACTATCATGGCGCCCAACTCAGGTCACACGCGCACGCGTCACCCTCTCCCCGCCCTCTCCCCTCAAGGGAGAGGGGGGCAAGGCATCTTTTCGAGAGGTGAACTTTAATGGCCGGTTCCCGCAAAACCGCCCGCGAATTCACCCTGCAGGGCGTCTACGCCTGGCTGGTCGGCGGCGCCGACGTCACGCTGATCGTCGCCAACCTCAAGGACGACGAGCAGTTCAAGCGCGCCGACGAAGCCTATTTCCGCACCCTGCTTTACGGCGTGCTGAAAGAGGAGGAGATGCTCGGCGCGCGCATCGCTCCCCTGCTCGACCGCCCCCTCGTTGAGCTCTCGCCCATCGAGCGCGGCATCCTGCTGATCGGCGCCTATGAGCTGCTGCACTGCCCCGACGTGCCGTGGCGCGTCGCCATCAACGAAGGCGTCGAACTGGCCAAGAAGTTCGGCGGCACCGACGGCCACAAATACATCAACGGCGTGCTCGACAAGCTGGCGCAGGATGTGCGCGCGGTGGAAATTGCGGCGGCGAGGGGTAAGGCGTAAGGCGTGAGGAAGGCGTGCTGGCGACCGCAGCATAACCTAACCCCTCACCCCTAACTCCTCACCTCTCACGCCCCATGGAATTCGACCTCATCGCCCGCCACTTCACCCGCGCCACCCCCGGCGCGGTGTTGGGCGTGGGCGACGACTGCGCGCTGCTGGCGCCGACGCCGGGCATGCAACTGGCGGTGTCGTCCGACATGCTGCTCGAAGGCCGCCATTTCTCGCCGCGGGACAGCCCCGCCGGCATCGGCCACAAATCGCTGGCGGTGAACCTGTCGGATCTCGCCGCGATGGGCGCGACGCCGCGCTGGGCGACCCTGTCGATCGCCCTACCGGAGGCGGACGACGCCTGGCTCACCGCATTTGCACGCGGCTTTTTCCGCATGGCGGATCTGCACGGCATCGAGCTGGTCGGCGGCGACACCACGCGCGGCTCACTGACGATCAGCATCACGGCGATGGGCGAAGTGCCGCCCGGCCAGGCGCTGCGCCGCGACGGCGCCCAGGCCGGCGACGACATCTGGGTCTCCGGCACGATCGGCTCGGCGGCGCTGGCGCTGGCCTACCGCCAGGGCCGCCTGTTCATGGAGCAGGTGGATGCCGCCAGGGTTTTGCCGGCGCTGTATCTGCCGACGCCGCGGGTCGAACTCGGGATCGCGCTGCGCGGGATCGCCTCCAGCGCAATCGATATTTCCGACGGCCTGCTCGGCGACCTTGGGCATGTCCTGCAACGCTCGCAGGTCGGTGCCGCCATCGAATTCGCCGCGCTGCCGATGTTGCCGGCGGTGCGGGCCTATCTGCATGAAACCGTCGCGCGCGACTGCGTGCTGGCGGGCGGCGACGATTACGAGCTCTGCTTCACCGCCCCCGCCCACAGGCGCGATGCCGTGCTGTCGGCAGCGGAAACCGCTGGGGTCGCGGTCACCCGCATCGGTCGAATCACCGCCGAGCCCGGACTGGCGCTCCTCGACGCCGCCGGCCAACCGCTGCCTATCGAACACACCGGCTATGACCACTTCGCGGCCTGACCTGAAATTCCTGTTCGCGCACCCGGCGCACCTGATCGCCTTCGGTTTCGGCAGCGGACTCGCGCCCAAAGCCCCCGGCACCGTCGGCACCCTGCTCGGCCTGCCGCTGTTCTGGCTGATCGTCGCCGCCGCGCCCGACCTGCCGAACCAGATCGTGCTCGTCATCGCCGCCTTCCTGCTGGGCATCTGGGCGTGCGGCCGCACCGGCCGCGCGCTCGGCGTCGCCGACCACGGCGGCATGGTGTGGGATGAAATCGTCGCCTTCGCGCTGGTGTTGCTGTTCACCCCCGCCGGCTGGCTGTGGATCGCGCTGGGCTTTGCACTGTTCCGCCTGTTCGATATCCTGAAACCCTGGCCGATCCGGCTCGCCGACTCGCGCCTGAAAAACGGCTTCGGCGTGATGTTCGACGACCTGCTGGCGGCAGGCTATGCAATCGCCGTGATTAAAGGAATGCAATGGCTCGTGTAAGCGATGAAGAACTGCACCAGCTCGCTGCCGCGCTCGGCGACAAGCTGTGCGCGCGCAACTGGATGCTGGCCACCGCCGAATCCTGCACCGGCGGCTGGGTCGGGCAACTGCTCACTTCGCTGCCCGGCAGTTCGCAATGGTACGAGCGCGGCTTCATCACCTACGCCAACGCCGCCAAGATCGAGATGCTCGGCGTTCCCGCCGAACTGCTTGAAACCCAGGGCGCCGTTTCCGAAGAAACCGCCGCCGCCATGGCTGCCGGCGCGCTGGCCCACAGCCACGCCCAGGCCACGCTCGCCATTTCCGGCATCGCCGGCCCCAGCGGCGGCACCCCGCAAAAACCGGTCGGCCTGGTGTGCTACGGCTGGGCCCTTGCGGACGGCACCGTCATGTCGTCCACCTGCCGCCTCGACGGCGACCGCGAGGAAATCCGCTCGCGCGCCGTGGCCGCCGCGCTGCGCGGACTGATCGAGCTGCTTGGCTAGGGAAGCGCTGATTAATTCGATATGGGTGTCATTGCGAGCGCAGCGAAGCAATCCAGCGTATTGATTAAGCGGGCATTTCTGGATTGCCGCGTCGCTGCGCTCCTCGCAATGACAAGTTAATCAGCGGTTCCCTAGAGGTCAGGGGTCAGGGGTCAGGGGTCAGGGGTCAGCAAAAGTGTAGAGCGCCACCGTCCATTGAAAGCGCGGCGAAGCCACACAAAACCCCCTGGATCCTAGCCCCTGAATCCTGATTCCTAACTAAACGCCCACGCCGCGAACGGCTCGATCTCGTCGCGGTTCAGCAGCATCAACTGGTAGGCATTCGGGTTCAGCGCATGATCCGGCGTGGTATCGACGCTCAGTCGCTGCAGCACATAGCCGAGCAGCGCGCGCCGCACTTTCACCTCGATACTGTCGCCGCTGGCGCCGTAATCCAGCAGCAGGCTTTCGCGCCTAGCCGGGTCCAGCCCGGCGTGGGGCGCAAGGCGCAGGCTCACCCATTCCACCCAGTCGTCGTCGTATTGACCGCCGGATTCGGCGGGCATGTCCAGACATTCCGCCTCGACAATGCGCGACAGCACGAAATCGCGGAAATCGCAGGTGTCCTCGCTGTACGCCCGGACATGCCAGCGCAGCCCGGTATTCACCAGGGTATGCGGTTCCAGCACGCGCGCCGCCCCGCTTTCGCGGCTGGACAGGGAACGGTAGTTGACCCGCAGCTTGCGCCCGGCGTGGATGGCGCGGGTGATCTGCGCCAGGGTCTGCTGGCTGGGCAGACGGATCGGCAGCGGCAGCGACGCCGTCGCCAGGCCGTACACCCGTTCGCTCCCGTACGGCCCGTTCGCCACCGCCAGATTGGCCGCGATGATCGGCAGCACCACGGCGGGCGCGAGATCGGCGAATACGGCGCCGAAGCCCTCGCCCGGCACGAAGCCGAATACGCCGTGGTTGTAGACCAGATTGCCGGGCGCGAGATCGCTGTAGAGCTTGAGATCCTTGGTCGCGGCCGGGTCGGACAGGCCAAAGGCCCTGGCGACGTCGCTGCGCGTGACCACCCCGGTGTACCAGGCCATCACCTCGATATATTGCAGCCGCTGGCGGGTTGCCCACTTCACGTCCAGGCGCATTTTTTCTCTTGAATTCATCCTGCTCGCTCCGCGCGGGCTCTTGTTCCGAAAATTATAGGGCGGCGCAAGGCAAATACAAACAATTACGTCGTACTTTTTATGTAGGTGATATTTTTTATTGACATGTGTCTACATACAACCTAAAGTTCGTACATCGCAACCCCGTCAGGAGACACCCATGGCAAACCCCAGCACGATGACCGAAGACAAGATGAAGGCGCTCAGCGCGGCACTGAGCCAGATCGACAAGCAGTTCGGCAAGGGCTCGGTGATGCGCCTGGGCGACCACGATGTGTCGCGCGACATCCAGGCCGTCTCTACCGGCTCGCTGGGCCTCGACATCGCCCTGGGCGTCGGCGGCCTGCCGCGCGGCCGCGTGGTCGAAATCTATGGACCTGAATCGTCCGGCAAAACCACCCTCACCCTGCAGGTGATCGCCGAAATGCAGAAAATGGGCGGCACCGCGGCCTTCATCGACGCCGAACAC
>JAUPLV010000149.1 GCA_030836725.1 Pseudomonadota bacterium
ACCACGTGGCCGGAATCCAGGTCGGCGCGCATGTTGGCTTCATCGATGCTGAGAATGCGTGCCTTGGTGAAGGCATTGTCGGTGAGAATGCGAACCTGCGCGCCGGTGTAGCTTTTCGCCTTCAGGCCCAGGTCTTTCAGCGCCATCGCCAGCAGCGCGATGGTGACCTGTTCGCCGGTCGATACCAGCATGTCCAGTTCGCGCGGGTCGGGGGCGGCCTGAATCTGCCTGGCCAGTCCGATCAGGCGGTTTGTCTCGCCCGACATGGCCGAGAGCACCACCACCACCTGATGCCCGAGCATTTTGAATTTGGCGACGCGTTCCGCCACTGCGCGGATGCGTTCCACGTTGGCGACCGAGGTGCCGCCGTATTTTTGTACGATGAGGGCCATGTTAGGGGCTAGGGGTTAGGGGCTAGGGAAAGGCGGAATTTTAATGGATTAGCGCACAAACAGGGCGATCGACTCGACATGCGCCGTATGCGGGAACATGTTGGCGACTCCGGCTGCTTCGAGCCGGTAGCCTTTGACGTGCACCAGCACCTCGGCGTCGCGCGCCAGCGTGGCGGGGTCGCACGAGACATAGACGATGCGGTGCGGTGCGCCGGATTCCGGCAGCGATTTCACCACTTCGATGGCGCCGGAACGCGGCGGGTCGACCAGCAGCTTGTCGAAATGACCGAGCGCGGCGAATTTCTCAGGCGTCATCTCGAACAGGTTGTCGACCCCGAAGCGGGCATTGGGCAGATGGTTGTGCCGGGCGTTGGCGCGGGCGCGGGCGACCAGTTCGGCGCTGCCTTCGATTCCGATCACCTCGGCGCCGCTTCTGGCGATGGGCAGGGTGAAGTTGCCCAGTCCGCAGAACAGGTCGCCGATGCGTTCGCCGGGTTGCGGATTCAGTAGCCGCATGGCGCGGCTGACCAGGGCGCGGTTGATCGCGACGTTGACCTGGGTGAAGTCGGTGGGCTTGAACGGCATCACCAGGCCGAATTCGGGCAGGCTGTAGCTGAGTTCGGGGGCGATCCGGGGCCAGAACGGGAGGACGGTGTCGGGGCCCTTGGCCTGTTCCCAAACCTGGACGCGGTGACGCTCGGCGAATGCGCGCACCTTGTCGGCATCGTCGTCGCTCCAGGGTTCGAGCAGGCGGAACACCAGCACGGTGACATGCTCGCCGACGGCAACTTCGATCTGCGGGATGCGGGCGGCGTTCGACAGTTCGTTGATCAGTTCGCGCAGCGGCTGGATCAGCGCCGAGACATTCGGGGTCAGCACCTCGCAACTCGACATGTCGGCGATAAAGCTGGAACGCTTTTCGCGGAAGCCGACCAGGCCGCCGCCTTTTTTGTCGACCCAGCGCGCGGACAGCCGGGCGCGGGTGCGGTAAGCCCAACTCGGGCCGTGCAGGGCGGACAGGATAATGTCGGGCTTGACCTTGCCGATGCGCGCGAGGTTTTCCTCCAGCACGCGCTGCTTGGCGGCCACCTGGGCGCTGGGTTCCAGATGCTGCATCGAGCAGCCGCCGCAGCGGCCAAAGTATTTGCAGCGGGGCTCGGCGCGTTGCGCACTGGCCTTGAGAATGGCAACCGCGTTGGCCGAGTTGTACTTGGCGTGCTTGCGGTAGACGGCGATTTCAGCGCGTTCGCTGGCCAGCGCCCCGTCGACGAAGGTCACCTTGTTGTCGATGCGCGCCACCCCGTGACCCTCGTGGTCGAGCGAAAGAATGTCGACGATCGGGTTCATGACCAGGCCGCCAGGAATTCCTGCCAGTGCGGAGCGGGATGGGATTGCACGGTGCTGCGAGCGAGTTCGATTTCGGCGGCGTAAGCGGTTTCGGTCAAGGTGCCACGCATTTTCTGGAAGCGCAGGTATACCAGCCAGGTGTTCATCACGTCGGTTTCGCAGTAGTTGCGGATGGCGTCGATCTCACCGTTCTGAAAAGCATCCAGCACCATCGAGCCATCCATGCCCAGCTTGCCGGGAAAGCCGCACAGTTTGGCCATATGGTCGAGCGGCGCATTGGCGCGCGGCTGGAACATCGCCAGCACGTCCATCAGGTCGAGATGCCGGGTGTGGTAGCGCCCCAGATAGCTGTTCCACTTGAACTCCTTGTCATCGTCGCCCCAGTCCCAGTAGCGCGCCGCCGTCACGCCGTGAATCAACGCGCGGTAATGCAGCACCGGCAGATCGAAGCCGCCGCCGTTCCACGAGACCAGCTGCGGCGTGTAGCGCTCGATGCCGTCGAAAAAGCGCTTGATCAGTTCGGCTTCGCCGCTTCCGGGCTCCCCCAGCGACCATGCCTTGAGCTGGTCGCCGCCGTGTTGATCGGTGCTGCGCAGCACGCAGGAAATGGCGACGATGCGGTGCAGGTGGTGCGGCATGAAATCGCTGCCGGTTTTCTGGCGGCGGGCCATCAGCGCCATTTCGGCAAGTTCGTCCTGCGGCAGCGTGGTTTCGTCTATGCCGTTGACCGCGGCGAACCCGGCGAGATCGGGGATCGTTTCAATGTCGAAAACCAGGGTGGGATGCATGGGGCCGGCGGACGAAAAAACCGCCATTTTACGCTGTCAGTGCAAGGCGGTGTCGAGCGCCGAGGCTGCGATCATGGCATTCAGATGGATCACCGAAATTTTCTGCAGTTCGATACCCAGTTCTTCGGCATGACTCGACAGGGCCTGGACATCGTTGTTTTCACAGGCAAAGGCGAGTTGCAGCAGGACGCCTTCCGGGGTGGAGTGCGCGCTTAGCGCGCGTGCGCTGGACTCGGTCAGTTGCAGCCTGCGAATGAGCGTTTCTACCGGCATCGACAAGGCATGAGGCGCGGTCGAAAGCAGGCCGATTTCGAAAGCCGACGCGGCGCTTTTGGAGGATTCGCGAAGGCGGGCGATCTTGCCCATGAACAGCGCCCGCGTCAGCCCGGTGACAGCGGCCTGGCGAGAGGTTTCGGTGGGATTGGCTCCGGCCAGAGCCAGCAGTGCCGCTACCCGTCGGGAACGCTGCGATCCCAGCAGTACCAGCGCATGGGAGATTGAGTCGGCGGGTTGGCTGAGGCCGCCGACCCGGGAATTCGCGATGGCGAGCAGGCGTGGTTCCATCTCCGGATTGAGGCGGAAAAATTGTGCCAGGACATCGCCCGACTTGCGCAGGGCAATGGATAGCAAATCGAGCTGTAATGCCTGCTCGCCATTGATTTCGGCCGCCTGGGTTTCGCCGGAAAAGAAGCTGCCCTTGAACCAGGACTTGGCCGGCCAGTCAATCTGGGTGCGTGCATGTTGCACGCCGTCCACGACCAGGCGGGCAGGCGTTTTGGGCGGGGTGTCGTTGGCGTGGCAATTCAGATAATGCCAGGCGGACTGACTTTCCCTCACGATGGAACTCTTGCGGTTGAGCGTGGGGCAGAACATCAGCCCGTCATCCTGAAGGACCAGCGCGCGGGCCATATGCTGCTCGTTGTCGATGTCCACGCACCAGATCAGGCCTTTCTGGTTGAGCTGTTTCGGAACATCGCTGAACAGTACGCTTGAGCTGATGCGTACCAGCAAGGGCAGTCCGCCGGCCAAACCGTCCTGCGTCAACGAATACACTCCGGTCAGCAGCATGTCCTCGTTCATGCGCTTGACCTCTTCGGGCGCATTAACGGGGGTGGCACGCCCGCGCAGCACCAGCTGGTGCGCGACCAGGGCGGACGCCGAGTCGAACAGGGGATCGAACGACAGGAATCGCGCGCGCAGCGCCGCCTCGCGATTCGGGGCGCTGTCCTTGACACCCAGCATTTGCGTCACGACTACAGGTTCTTCGGACTCGCTGGTATTGATGCCGCCGCCAATAATTTGGGACGGATGTTGGACTTCTGAAGTCACTTGGGCACCGGCAAAAGCAAAAGTTTTTTCAAGCTAATTTTAATTCTAACAGTCTGTTGGTCTTTATCAGAACTATACAGACTGATTTTTCTGGCCCAAAGTTTCGGGGCCGCGCCGGAACTTCGGAATGTTTCGCTAACCCCTGATTGTCCATATCGACGATCCATGGTTCTTCAGTCTGGATCACCCCAATCGCGGGTGGATCCGCCGCGGCAACACCACGGCCCCTTCCTGGCGAGGCTAGCGGGAGGCCTGGGTCTGCTGGATGACCTGGCCGATCGAGTGCGCGCCCGGCGCGTAGGCCGCCATGGATGCACCGGCAATCGCCAGGAAGCCGCCGGTCAGCAGAAAGGGCAGGGCGGTGCGGCGGATCGCCGAGCCGAGCCAGTGCGGCGACTCGGCGCCCTTGATCTTGCGGTACAGCGCGTAGGACAGTGCGCCGTCGACGAGCAGTTCCGCAAACAGTACCGGCGCGGCGTAAACCACGTACAGGGAGGCCAGCGCGAGGCCGAGCGCACATGCCGCCACGACGAGAGGGATCGCCAGTTCGTCGGCATTGCCCACCGCGCTCGCCGCTTCCTCGAACGGCGATGCGGAATCGGTCTCGAAAGGCATCGACGATGCGGGCCCATCGAACGAGCCGCTGGCGCCGCCGCCGCCAAAGTTTCCGCCGCCGCTGCCGATCGCTGAAGAGCATTCGCCGGGCCCGCTCGGGACCAGGCCGGAAAGGTCGGGAATTTCCACGTAGTCGTCGGCCCTGGTTCGCAGCCATAGCCACAGCAGGAAAAGGAAAAAGCCGTAAGCCGCCAGCAGCGCCAGCGGATAGCGCAGCGCCATGCTGGCGATGCCCGCATCGAGCATCAGGAAGGAGAACAGCAGGCCCGCCGCGCCGGTGAGGCCGACGATCAGCCCCATCTGGATGCGCGGAAAGGAGTCCTGTTCAAGGCGTCGCCTGATCCGCAGGATTGCGTGCGAACGGGTGAAATGGAGGCGGCGCGGCATCAAGGTTTGTCCGGGGCAGGGTTCCGCCGGGTCAGGAGGCGGCCATCGTGGATCCCTTGATTCCCGTGAGCGACGAGCCCGACCCGGCTGGATCCGGCATCCAGGAAGCGGGCGCAGCCTGAAACGGCAAGGCAGGACTCAGGGCGGCAGCGCATGAAAACCCGCCATGAATAAAACGGGCGGTGCGATAAGGTTCCGCCCCCGGCCGGGGGCGGCTGACGACCGCC